>NZ_AUIU01000016.1 GCF_000423865.1 Thermodesulfovibrio thiophilus DSM 17215 | reverse complement strand
CTATCACATACCCACAACAACCTGCATTTCAGATAACCCCGCAAGGGCTTAAACTTTCCAGGATAGGAACTATTAAGATTAAACTGCATAGGAATATTGATGGCACTGTTAAAACCTGCACCATCAAAAGAGAATGTAACAGGTGGTATGCCTGTTTTTCTGCCTTGTATGAACCAGTTAAAAACCCATCCCTGATAAAGCTATTGGTATAGATATGGGCATTAAATCTTTTGCTGTTACATCGGATGGTGAAGCTATAGAGAACCCTAAATATCTCGTTAAGTCCGAAAAAAAACTTATCCAGAAACAAAGACAACTTTCCAACAAAAAGAGGGGGGCAAACAACAGAAAGAAGGCAAGACAATCTGTTGCCAGACTTCATGTTAAAATTAGAAATCAGAGATCTGATTTTCATCATAAAGTTTCTCGTAAACTTGTAGATACTTATGGTTTTATAGCAATAGAGGATCTGAATATAAAGGGAATGGTCAAAAACCACCATCTTGCAAAGCATATTTCTGATGCTGGATGGGGGACAGTTTCTCAATTATCTTACATACAAAGCGGAAGAAGCTGGTTGTAAGATAGAGAAGGAGTCCCCTCAATATACGAGCATCAAGTGCAGTGTTTGTGGTCAACCTGTTGACAAGACACTTGCAGATAGGATACACAGATGCCCTTTCTGTAATGTTGTTATAGATAGAGACTACAATGCTGCTCGAAATATTTTACTGAAATCTACCGCAGGAACTGCGGGAAGTAACGCCTGGGGAGAGGTTTGGATACAGACCTCTACGAACCAGGAAGCCCTGCCCGTAAGGGCGGGGTAGTTCACGGTACTGTTAAATCTTATCAAGATGTTTATCGGGATACCATATAAAAATAAACTCATACAGAAAGTAGATATAGCATTATATATGTCACATGTCATATGATAAAATAAAAAAGTTATTATAAAAAATATCTTATTCAAACTAAAGATAATGATAATAATGCACAATCAAGAGGCAGTTTTCAATGTATGCTATAAATCGCTCAAAAAGCTTATGAGCAATGGCAGGGCGATCTTTTTTATAAAGAAACTCTGTTTTTTTAAAACATCGCTTCTAATTTAATTTTGGAGGAGGTTATGATGGCAAAGCTTAAAGTTTTATTCCATGTAAATGAAAATGAAAAATGGAATGTGGCTCTTGGAAATATTACAAATCTTATTAAAGATGTGGGAGAAGATAATGCTGATATTGTAGTTCTTGCCAATGGTGCTTCTGTCTCTGCTTATGTTGATGATGAGAAGATTAAGATAATGAAAGCCCTTTCTGAAAAAGGTGTAAAATTTATTGCATGCAGAAACTCTCTAAAAAAGATGTGTGCAGATAATGTGATCTGTATAAATGAAGACAAATTACCTTCCTTTGTAACGGTGGTTCCAGCTGGAATTACAGAAATTATAAAAAAACAGCAGGAAGGTTATGCTTATGTAAAACCATGAATGAATTGAGTGCAATATTCATATTCTTGCGAAATAAATTATAATTGATGGTATAATGAATTTAAAAATAAAAGCAGGAGGATCTTTATTATGATTGACAGAGCAAAAGTTGAACAGATTCTCGGCAAAATCAGAGTTGGTCTCATGGCAGATGGAGGAAACATTGATCTTGTTGATATCAAAGAAGATGTAATTTATGTGAAACTAAAGGGAGCATGTGGAACATGTCCAATGGCAACATTGACACTAAAAAACTGGGTTGAAAAGAATCTGAAAACTGAGATTCCAGAGGTTAAAGAAGTTGTAGCTGTTTAGCGTAATGTCCAGAATTTTTATAATTTTATTCTTATTAATTCCTTTATCCTGGACATGGGCAGAAGAAAGATTCCAGATAAAGGATATACGATATTATGAACTTTCGCAGGGAGTAAGAGTAGTAGTTGAGACAAATGGAGTTGTTGAGTTTGCAAGAGGACAACTTAAAAATCCAGAAAGAGTTTTTTTCGATATAAAAAAGTCTCTTCTTAATAAAGAAGCCAGAAAAGAATTTTTAGTTAATAATTCTGTTGTTAATAAAATTCGTGTTGGTCAGTTTGATACTAGCACTGTAAGGATAGTATTTGAATTATTAAAACCTGATTATGAATTTAAAGTTATCCAGCTTGAAAACCCATTTCGAATAGTTATTGATATATATCTTAAAGGAGGGAGTAAACAATCATTAAAAGAACTCGAAAAGAAAAAAGAATCAAAAATTTCTTTAAAAAGAACAATTGTTATTGATCCAGGGCATGGAGGGAAAGACCCAGGAGCGATAGGTCCAACTGGGTTAAAAGAGAAAGATGTTGTTCTTGATGTTGCTTTAAAAGTAAGAGAACTTTTAAGATCTGATCCGCAATATGACATTGTACTGACAAGAGATCAAGATATTTTTATACCTTTAAATAAGAGGACAGAAATTGCCAATAAAATAAATGCGGACCTTTTTATTTCAATTCATGCGAATGCTTCTACAAATTCTTATGCTCGTGGCGTTGAAACATATCTGCTCAACTGGACAGATGATGAGGAAGCTATAAGAGTTGCGGCCAGGGAAAACGCAATTTCTGTGAAAAAGATGAAGCAACTCAAGGGAGAACTGGGCTTTATGCTGGCATCTTTAGAAAGAGAGGCAAAACGAGATGATTCTGTTCGCCTTGCAGGATATATTCACAATTCTATGGCAGATGAGCTAAAAAACGATTTTTCCAGACATAATAATGGAGTAAAACAGGCTCTTTTCTATGTACTGGTGGGAGCACAGATGCCTTCATGTCTTCTTGAGATTTCTTATATCAGTAATCCTGAAGAGGAGAGACTGCTCGATGATGAATCATACAGAATGAAGATAGCACAATCACTTGTTGAGGGGATAAAAAACTATTTTATAAAGACAGACCAGATTAAAAAAGTAAAATATACAAAACATAATTCTTCACCAGTTAAAACAAATACTAAAAAAATTCAAAATAAAAAAGAGAAGACAAACCTTTAGATGAATTTATTCATAGAAAATGCTTCTATACTGGATGGAACCGGCAAAGATTTCTTTAAAGCCAACATAGGAATAAAAGACGATAAAATTGTATATATTGGTAAAGAAAAATTTTCTGCTGAAAGAATTGTCAATGCAAATGGGTTAATTCTTACTCCTGGTTTTATTGATACTCACTCACATTCTGAGTTTACAATTCTTGCTGCTCCTGAAGCAGAGGGAAAGATTACTCAGGGAATTACTACTGAAATAAACGGTAACTGTGGAGTTTCCTGCAGTCCAATGATTGGAGAGGTTGTTGAAAGGAAACTTCCTGAGTTAACCTCACTTGAGCTGACTCCCTGGAATACTATTCAGGAATATATTTCTCAATTGGAAAGGGTCAGACCAGCAATTAATTTTGCCACTCTTTGCGGTCATGGAAATATCAGAGGCTCGATAATTGGTTATAAAAACATCAAAGTCAAGAAAAAAGACATTAAGAAAATGAAAGAACTTTTATATAAAGAGCTTTTATCTGGTGTAAAAGGGCTTTCAACTGGATTGATATATCCTCCTGGAATGTTTGCTGACAGTGAAGAAATTCTGGAACTTGCAAGAACTTTAAAAAAATTTAAAGGTATTTATACAACACATATGAGGAGCGAAGGAGATAAGCTTTTTGCGGCTTTGGAGGAGACTATATTAATTGGACGTATGGCAGGTGTTTCTGTTCACATCTCGCATCTTAAGACATCTGGAAAAGGAAACTGGTGGAAGATTGATTCAGTTTTAAAAATGATAGAAGATGTAAAAAAAGAGGGGCTTAAAATATCAGCAGACAGGTATCCTTATATAGCTTCTGCAACAGATCTTGACGCAATGCTACCATCATGGATAGTAGAAGGAACAAGAGATGATATTATAAAAAGACTCAGAAGCGATACTGTAAGGAAAAAGATTAAAGAATACCTTAAACAGCGTGGTATGGACTTTTTAAACAGTCTCTTAATTTCTGATGTTGCCTATGAAAAAGACAAAAAAATAGAAGGCAAAAGATTAGGTGAACTTACAGATTTAGAATCAGCCTCACAATTTATATGTGATATCTTAATTCGTTCAAATCTCTATGTTGGAGTGATTTATTTTGGAATGAAGGAAGAAAATCTTGAGAAGATTTTATCTCAACCCTATGTAATGATTGGTACGGATAGTTCTGCAAGATGTAGTAGTGGAATAACAGCGAAAGGTAAACCTCATCCAAGAGGATTTGGGAGTTTTCCGAGATTTATAAAAAAATATATTCTTGATAGAGGTTTATTAAGCCTTCAGGACTCAATTAGAAAAATTACATATCTACCTGCAAAGACCTTCAGAATTGGAAAAAGAGGTCTTATAAAAGAAGGTTATTGTGCAGATATAGTTATTTTTAACCCTGCTGAAATTGAAGATAGAGCTACTTTTACAGAACCATTCAATGTTTCAAAAGGGATTAAATATGTAATTGTCAATGGTGAAATTGCTGTAGAGGATGGTACACTTACAGGTAAAAGAAATGGAAAGGTTTTATTATGAAATTTATTGGAATTACTTGCAGCATTGATGACAAAAAGCTTTACTTAAACAGGGACTACATTAATAGTATTGTCAGACTTGGTTTTATCCCTCTTGTTATTTCACCAGATATGATCATTCCATCTACATCAGCCCCTGATACCAAAGAGATTATTGCTTCTGAAGCTATTATTCACGGTCTTGTCGAAAAAATATCTGCATTAATAATTTCAGGTGGAGGAGATATCAATCCTGAGTTTTATAGAGAGAAAAACATAGCATGTAAATCTCTTGTTCCTGATAAAAGAGTAAAAGCAGAGATAGAGCTCCTAAAAATTTTTATCAAAACTGAAAAGCCTGTTTTAGGAATATGCTATGGAATGCAGCTTATGAATATATTTTTTGGTGGAACTCTTTATCAGAATCTTGAAACAGAAATTAATCATACATCTAATGATCATGGAATTCGGGTAATTGACGATTTTATTTTAAATAAAGGAGAATTTACAGTTAATAGCTCTCATCATCAGGCTATTAAATCCATAGGAGAAGGGCTTAAGATATTTTGTATGGCAAAGGATGGAGTTATAGAAGGTTTTTATCTTAAAGGACATCCTTTTTTTGTTGGAGTACAGTGGCATCCTGAAAGGCATCCAGGCAAAGCTTCTTTAGTCCTTTGGCAATCTTTTTCAAAAAAGATATAATAAAAAATATGAGCCCATCAAGAAAATACCGACTTTCTCTTGAAAGAAACTTTTATATCTGGATTTTACTATTTTTTATTGGCATACTTGGTTATATTAATTATCAGATTCTTAAATCGTTTCTTGCATCAGGTGGTTGGGCTATAGTTATTTCTCTTGTGTTTCAACCTGTGTTTGACTATCTGACTAAATTTATTAAATTTAAAGGAGTGTCTGCTCTTTTGACCATATTGTTGGTAATAGTGCTGTTTCTTTTTCCGCTGTTGTATATTTCTTATCAGATAGTCATTGAAGCTGGAGAGCTGATAAGAGGAGTGAATCTATTTGAGCTGGTAAATAACATTATGGCTAATCCACTACTTTCAAAAATACTGGAAAGATTAAGTTTTATTACAGGTAGTGATATTACATCAATTGAGATCTTTATTAAAAATGAGCTTGGAAATCTGATGAAGGAAGGAGCTTTGAAGATTGCTCATGGTTTCAGTGATATAGTTAATTTAGTTGTCAATATGGTATTAACATTTTTTATGGCTTTTTTCTTTCTAAAGGATGGAGAGCATTTTGTTAAAAAGATTGGAGAATTTTTACCTTTTTCTGAGATAGATAAAGTTTCAATAAGGCGTCAAATTAAAAACATAGTTTATACAACTTTTTATGGAGGCATATTAATCGCGATGCTTCAGGGAACTATTCTTGGTGTAACTTTTTATTTTCTTGATATTCCTTCATCGACGCTCTGGGGATTTGCAACAGCTGTTGCATCGTTTATTCCTATTTTAGGAGCTTTTGCGGTATGGGGACCTACTGCCTTTTATCTGCTGGCGAAGGGATTTATTATGAAAGGTATAATTCTTGCAGTTGTAGGTGCATTAATAATAAGCTCGATTGATAATGTTCTTAAACCTGTTATAATAAAAGGTAAAGTAAAATTACCTCTTATATTTATTTTTCTTTCTGTTCTTGGTGGTATCAAGGTGTTTGGACTTATTGGATTTATAATTGGTCCGCTTGTTTTTAGTCTTTTTGTTTCATTTTTAGAGATTCTTAAGAACTTTATAGGAGGTGCGGAAGATGTTTGAAAGAAAGGATTTAGAAGAACTTGAGAAATTACATTTCGATGATGCCTTTGTGGTTAGCCTTTTTTTGAATGTTTCTCCTCAGGAAAGAAAAAAACAGGCATATCTATCAAAGTTTAAAAATCTTGTAAAAAACAAAGCAGATTACAATGCCTGTAAAGAAGATATAGATAAAATAGAATCATTTTTACAAAGTGAAAGAGAGTCTTTTAAAAAATCAGTTGTTGTTTACAGTTGTGTTAAAAAAGACCTCTGGGTGAGATATGATTTAAATGTGGAACTTAATGATGATCTGGTTATTGATAGAACACCTTATACCTCTCCTCTTTTTGATTTGCTCGATAACTATCAGAAGTATGGTGTTCTTCTTGTTGATAAAAAGACAGCAAGGGTGTTTTTAGTCTTTTTGGGTGATATTGAAGAATATGGTATTGTTCATCATGAAGATGTACCCGGAAAACATAAAAAAGGTGGCTGGTTTGCTCTTGCAGAGAAAAGATATGAAAGACACATTGATTATCATGTAAAAATGCATTTAAAGGATGTCCTTGATAAATTTGATAGCTTCCTTAAAGATAAAGATATTCGGAGACTTATTATTGCTGGACCTGATGAGGCAATTTCTGAATTAATGGGACTACTTCCTGATGAAATAAAATCCAAGATAATAGGAAGAGTTAATTTAGAAAAATATGCTTCAAAAGATGAGGTTCTTGAGAAAGTGCTTCCATTTATTGAAGAATATGAAAAATTAAAAGAAAAAGAAACCGTTTCTGAGCTTATTATAAAGGCATTGAAAAATGAGAATGCTGTGATAGGAGTTGATGATGTTCTTAAATATTTAAGAGACAAGAGAGTTATGAAACTGGTGATTTCAAAAGATCATAAAGTTGGAGGATTTATCTGTCAGAATTGTGGATTTGCGACAACTCAGTCTGTTGAATGCTGTATGGAATGCGGTGGCTGTGTTATGAAATCTGAGGATTTAATAGAAAGAGCAACAGAAATGGCACTTGCTCAATCAGCACTGGTTGAAGTTGTCAAAGATGAAAAAGACAGAGGAAAACTTCTTGAATATGGTGGCGTAGGGGCTTTTTTAAGATTTTAGATGTTTTCTTAAATATGTTGCAGTGTATGAATTTTTAATTTTTAAAAAGTTTTGGAGGTTTCCTTCATAAAGAAGGTAACCTCCTTCATTTCCACCTTCTGGTCCAAGATCAATAATCCAGTCAGCCTGAGCTATAACCTGAAGATTGTGTTCAATTATAATTACTGTTGCAGATTTATCAAGCAGTCTTTTAATGATATTGAGAAATTTTTTTACATCTTCATAATGAAGTCCAACAGTTGGTTCATCAAGTATGTAAATAAAGCCTTTAAGTGAAGACTTTTTACCCGTAAGTGAGTTGAGAATCTCATTACATATTTTGATTCGTTGAGCTTCACCTCCAGAAAGAGTGGTTGCTGGCTGTCCTAATAATAGATACCCAAGTCCAAGTTCTCTGATAATTTTTATTTTTTCGCACAACCCATGGTCTTCATAAAAAAATTCGTAGGCTTCATCAAAGCTCATTGATAGAACTTCGTGTATATTTTTGTCTTTATATTTTACTTCCAGTACTTCTTTCCGAAACCTTTTTCCCTCACATTCTTCACATGATAGAAATAAGTCCTCAAAAAAATACATCTGCACTCGAATATATCCTTCTCCTTTGCAGGCGGGACAATAACCTAACGCACTATTTACTGAAAAGGCACCAGGAGACAGACCTCTTATTTTAGCTTCTTTTTTAGATGCAAAAATATCGCGTATTTTACTGTAAATACCCAGATATGTAACTGGCATTGACTTTGGAGTTCGTCCAATTGGAGACTGGTCAATTAACTTTATTGTTTTAATATTTGTTATTCCTTCAATTTCTTCAAACTCGAGAGGCTCCTGATTATCAATACCCAATTTGCCCGCAACAGCCTTATAAAATGTATCAACCACTAGAGAACTCTTTCCAGAACCAGAAACTCCTGTTACAACAGTAAGAGCGTTCATCGGGAAGTGAACTGTGATATTTTTTAGATTGTGTCCAGTTGATTTTTTCAAAGTTATGAAATTTTTAAAAGCTATCTCTTGATTTTTTACAGGAGCAAATTCTGATGTTTTCAGGTAATTAGCTGTATAAGAGTTAAAATTCAAAAAATTGTTTATTTCTCCTGAATAGATCACCTTGCCTCCCTGTCTTCCACCTTCTGGTCCGAGCTCAACTATCCAGTCTGCATGTGATATAACATCTTTGTCATGCTCCACAACTATAACTGTATTTCCATAGTCTGTAAGCTCTTTTAAAACTTTGACAATTCTGTCTGTGTCTCTTGGGTGTAATCCAACTGTTGGTTCATCAAGAACATAAAGGGTAGATGTGAGTTTGTTTGATAACTGATTAGATATATTAAGTCTCTGATATTCTCCTCCAGAAAGAGTCTTGATCTGTCTGTCAAGTGTTAAATAGTTAAGACCGACTCGTTCAAGGAATTCAAGATTCATTAAAATTTGTCTTACAGGTTCTTCTGCAATTGTATCTTCTTGCACAGACAGATTTAATGAATTAATCCATTGTTTGAGCTGGCTTATTGACATGAAGTTCAAGTCTCCGATATCAACCCCGTCTATCTTGAACATCAGCGCTGCTTCATTAAGTCTTTTTCCTTTACACCGGGAGCACAGAACAGGCTTTCTGATTCTTGAAAGAAAAACGCGTACATGAACTTTATATCTCTTTTTTTCGAGTTCTTCAAGAAAATCATTTATTCCATAAAAATATTGATTTCCTGTAAAAATTAGTTTTTTATGTTCTTCAGGCAGAGATCTGTAAGGCAGATTTATGTTTATACCTGAAAGTTTCGTTCCTTTGATAAGTTGTTTTTTCCACCATTTTAGAGTTGGTCTTTCCCATATTTCAACCGCTCCTTCATTAAGAGAAAGTTCTTTATCAGGAATTATGTAATGTTCATCATATACCAGAACATAACCAAATCCCTTACACTCAGGGCAGGCTCCATGGGGATGATTAAATGAAAAAAGCATTGGTGAAGGATCTGGAGCTTTCATTCCGCACTGATGGCAGACAGGCTCAGAGAAAAAACTGAGTAATTTATTGTCTTCAACAATGTAAATTTTAACATCTCCCATTTTAAATGCTGCCTCAAGTGAATCAGTAAGTCTTATGCTGTCAGTAATTCTCAATCTATCAGTAATTACCATTTTTGAATTATTATTGGGTTCTTTAATTTCTGACATTTCCATGACTAGAGGGTTCTCATTTTGAAATATTAAAACTCTTGAAAATCCAAGCTGAATGAGTTTTTCAATTTCTTCCCTGCTTTCAAAAATAATAAATGCTCTTTTATTATAAAATTTGCTTAAAAGCTCTTGAGCTATCAACGAAGGATTCCATGATTTCAGTTCTATATGACATTTCGGACAGAATGGTTTTGCTATTTTTGAAAAAAGTATTCGCAGATAATCATAAATATTACTATGAGTTCCAACAGTTGCTCTTGAACCTTTAACAGGATTTCTCTGTTCAAGTGCTATTGAGGGTCTGATATTGTCTATTAAATCAACATCAGGTTTTGGAAGTTTTTCAATGAAAACTCTCGCATAACTTGACATGCATTCAATAAAACGCCATTGCCCTTCAGCATAAATTGTATCAAAGGCAAGAGAGGATTTCCCAGACCCTGAGATTCCAGTTATAACTGTTAATTTATTGTGAGGGATGTATAAATCTATATTCTGTAAGTTATTCTGTCGTGCTCCTTTAATTATAAGATAACTCTCTCTCTTAGAATTGTGCATCCTATATTCTAACTGTATGGTAAAATATTAAATCAATATTGGTTAAGGAGGTGTTAGCAATGAAGCTTAATCCAGAAAAAGAGGTAATTGAAACTGTGGCAAAAATAATGTTAATTTCTGCCAGAACAGCACCAAAGGCAAAAGGAGAAGATGAAATCATTACAGGAGTTGTAACAGAAAAAGAAAAGGACAAACTTGCTCAGGAGCTGGATAGCATCGGAGACAGAGGAGATGTATATAAATTTTTTAAAAGAGATGCTCAGAATGTTAGAGATTCTGAAGCAGTCATACTTATCGGTTTGAATTTTAAAAAACCTGCCGGTGTCAATTGCGGTGCATGTGGATATGACTGTAAAACAATTCTTAAACAGAAAGCTCATGAACTTGAGTATTCTGGCCCTGTCTGTACAATTAGAGCGGTAGATCTTGGAATTGCAATAGGTTCGGTAGTCTCTGTTGCCAAAGAACTCGGAGTTGACAATAGAGTTATGTATACTGTGGGTGCTGCTGCAAGAAGACTCAAGCTTATGAATGCACAGGTGATACTTGGTATTCCTTTAAGTGTGAAGGGCAAGAATATTTTCTTTGATAGAAAACCTGTTTAATTTTTATCTTTTCCGCATAGTTACTTAATTCTTTGAAAATTTTAAATAAATTTTAAACATTTTTTGTAAAAAATTGATATAATTTAATTATGAAGTGTATAAAGCCTCATGAAGAGGTGTAGATCCCTATGAAAGGGAGGTGTTTGAAATGATTAAGAAAGTTTCAGGCAAATCCGTATCTACCTGCAAGTGCAAGAGTTCATGCTAATTTTAAAAAAAGAGGGAGTCTTTTAACTCCCTCTTTTTTTATTCATTTAAAGTATGCCATAATACTGTATGCGTTATATTATTCTTATTCTTTTTTGCATCTTTATACCAATTTTAACCCACGCTCAGGAAGAGCAGGCTTATTTCAATTTTATAGCGGGATATTATTCAGTCATAAATGAGGATTTCAATAACGCTATCAATTATTATAAAGAAGCTTTAAAAACTGATCCCTCATCAAAACTTCTTAAAGTCATTTTAGCTGATTCATATTTAAAAACTGATAATTTAGAAATGGCAAGACAATACACCGATGAAGTTTTGAATGAAGATTCAGAAAATATTGAAGCTTTGAAGGTTCTTGCTGCAATTTATATGAAAGAAAGAAATGTTAATGAAGCTGTTAAGGTATATGAAAAAATTCTTGATAAATCCCCAAATAAAATTGAAGTTCTTTCAAAAATTGGAAATCTGTATCTTATCTCTGGCATGTATGATAAAGCCATTGAGACCTTTGAAAAAATACTTAAGGAAGATTCTGAAAATATAATGGCTCTACATTTTCTTGGAGTGATTTATATTGAAAAAAAGGATTTCAAATCAGCACGAGAAAAATTTAAAACAATTCTTAAAATAAATCCCGATTATGAACCTGCATATACAAATCTTGGAGCAGTAGAAGAACTTGAAGGAAATTTTAAAGAAGCAGAAAAATGTTTCAAAAAAGCATTGGAATTAAATCCTGAAAATCTTTTTGCTAGGGAAAGATTGATAAGTTTATATCTCTCTCAGAAATCATATGATGAAGCAATAAAAGAGCTTGAAACACTTAAAGGACAAAAATCTGAACCTGAAGAGATTCATGAAAAACTGGCACTGCTTTATTTACAGACAAAGCAGTATGATAAGGCTACTGAAGAGCTTGAATATCTTTTATCAAAGCATCCCAATGATTTGAATTTAATGTATTACCTTTCTCTTGTTTACATTGAAACAGGCAAATTAGATGAAGCAGAGCAAGTTTTAAAACATATTATTTCTATTAATCCAAAACAAATTAATGCATTTTTGAATCTTGCCACAGTTTATTTTAAGCAGAAAAAACTTACAGAGGCATTGAACATATATGATGAAATCTTGCAGTTTGCTGAGAATATCCCTGAAATTTATATTTATGCTGCTGAGACTGCGTTGGATTTAAAGGATTATCAAAAGGCAAAGCAGTATATTGATAAAGCTATATCTAAATTTCCTGATAATCCAGATGTAAATTTTGTGGCAGGAGTTGTTTTTGATAAACTTGGTCAGTTTGAAGAAACAGAAAAATTTATGAAAAAAGCAATTTCTCTTGACCCTGACAATGCAGAAGCCCTTAACTATCTTGGCTATAGCTATGCTGATAGAGGTATTAATCTTAAAGAGGCTCGTTCTTTAATTGAAAAAGCGGTTGAACTGAAACCAAACAACGGATACTATATTGACAGTCTTGGATGGGTTTATTTTAAACTTGGCGATAAACAAAATGCTTTGAAGTATCTTCTTGAAGCAATAAAATATGTAAAGGATGATCCTGTTATTCTTGAACATCTTGGAGATATATACAAAGAACTTGGAAACTATAAAGAAGCCTTAAAAACTTGGCAAGAAGCAATGAAGTATCATGAAAAAGAAGAAGGCGTTAAAGAAAGATTAGAGAAAAAAATAAAGGATCTTAATCAGCTTATAAAAAATTAATGCTCACCTACAAAGCTTTTGCCAAAATAAACTGGGCTTTATCAGTTTTAAATAAAAGAAATGATGGCTATCACGATATCATTTCACTTATGCATGCCATAGATCTTTATGATACATTAATTTTTGAGCCTTCCTCAGGTATCGAAATTCAGACAGAACTACCAATAAAAAGAGTGAATAATCTTATTTATAAAGCTATCATAGCGTTACAGCAGTATACAGGAATTAAAAAAGGTATAAAAGTAACACTGCATAAACAGATTCCAATAGGTGCTGGACTTGGAGGTGGAAGCTCTGATGCAGCTACCACTTTAAAAGCTTTAAATGAACTATGGGGCCTTAATCTTGGTGTAAATACCTTGCAGGAAATAGGTGCTTCTATAGGTAGTGATGTTCCTTTTTTCTTTAATCTTCCTCTCTGTATTGTTGAAGGCCGTGGGGATATAATTAAGCCTTTAAAAATTGAAAAATCATATACACTTGTAATTGTTAAACCCAAGTTCAGTATTTCTACTAAATGGGCATATGAATTTTTAAATTTAGAAACTGAATTGACAACAGAATATAAAAAAATAAATAATAATATTTGGCAGTTATATCTACTTTTATATGAGGGAGCTTATTCTAATTTTCATTCTTGGAATGATTTAGAAAAAAGTGTTTCCAGGAAATATCCTGAAATAGAAAAAATCAAGAAGAAATTATTAGAAGCGGGTGCTCTGATGAGCCTGTTGAGCGGTAGTGGTTCTACAGTATTTGGTGTTTTTAATAACGAAGTTGATGCTAATGAAACATTAAAAATTTTTGAGGGATACTGGTGCAAAGTGGTTCAGACTTTAACGTCGTATTAGAGGATTTCAGGTTACTTAATTGGGGAGTCGCCAAGTGGCAAGGCAGCGGATTTTGGATCCGCCATCCGCAGGTTCGAATCCTGCCTCCCCAGTCAGTAGTAAAGATTGTAAAAAAGAAGTAAATTTTATTATAAGGAGTTGACACAATGCCTGATGGTATTAAATTGATCACTGGAAATGCCAATCCTGAGCTTGCAAAAAAGGTGAGTGATTATTTAGAAATTCCTTTAACTGAGACAACTGTAAGCAGTTTTAGCGATGGAGAAATAATGGTTCAGATTAAAGAAAATGTACGCGGTTCTGATGCTTTTGTTATTCAGCCAACTTGTACACCTGTAAATCATAACCTTATGGAAGTTCTTTTAATAATTGATGCACTGAAAAGAGCCTCTGCAAGAAGAATAACAGCAGTTATGCCATACTATGGTTATGCAAGACAGGATAGAAAGGTGCAACCACGCGTACCTATATCAGCAAAGCTTGTGGCAAACTTGATAGCAACTGCTGGAGCTAACCGAGTGCTTTCAATTGACCTGCATGCTGGACAGATTCAGGGATTTTTTGATATTCCTGTAGATCATCTTTATGCTGCTCCTGTAATTCTGGATTATCTGAAAAAAAATAATCTTGTTAACAATATAATCGTAGTATCACCTGATGCAGGAGGAACAGAAAGAGCACGAACATTTGCAAAAAAAATCAACGCACCTCTGGCAATAATTGACAAAAGGCGGGATGCTCCAAATGTATCAAAGGTCATGCATGTTATTGGTGACGTGAAAGATAAGGATGCTTTAATAATTGATGATATGATTGATACAGGTGGAACAATGATTCAGGCTGCTCAGGCATTAAAAGATAATGGTGCACAAAGAGTTTTTGCTGCTTGTACTCATGCAGTATTGTCAGGTCCTGCAATCGATAGAATTAATAATTCAGTTTTGGAAGAAATGATAGTGACTGATACAATTCCAGTTTATGATAAAAAAGAAAGATGTCCCAAAATAAAAGTTCTTACAGTTGCATATCTTTTAGGAGAAGCCATAAAAAGAATTCATGAAGAAACTTCAATAAGTTCACTATTTGTATAAAGGAGGAGAAATAGAATGGAGAAATTTGTTTTAAATGTAGAAAAAAGAGAAAGGACAGGAAAAGGAGTTGCAAGACAGTTAAGAAATCAGGGAATTATTCCATGTGTTATTTATAAAAGCGGGCAGTCAACTCCTGTTCAGGTATCTAAAAAGGAACTTACAGGATTTATGAACATCGCCACAAGGGAAAAATTATTCGTTACACTTAAAATGAATGGAAGTGAAAAAAAAGCAATACTCCAGGATTATCAGGTTGATCCTGTTAGTGGAAAACTATTACATGTTGATTTTATGGAAGTTAGTGCTACTGAAAAAATCAGGGTTTCAGTACCGGTTGTTCTTGTTGGTGAACCAATAGGAACAAAAGAAGATAAGGGAGTTCTTCAGCATGTAATTTCAGAAATTGAAATCGAGGCAATTCCTGAAAAAATACCTGGTCATATTGAAGTTGATGTTTCTGCATTAAAAGTTGGAGATGCTATACACGTAAAAGATATTATATTTGAAGAGGAAATAAAACTAATATCAAATCCTGAAGATGTTATTGCAACAGTTACAGTTGAAGCAGAAGAAGAGATTGCGCCAGTTATAGAAGAAGAACCAGCTGAACCTGAGGTTATAAAGAAAGGCAAGAAAGCCGAAGAAGAATCTGAAGAAGAAAAATAGAAACATTTGAATGATAGTTGTTGTAGGGCTGGGAAATCCTGGTAGAAAATATGCTAAAACAAAGCATAATGTTGGATTTATGGTAGTTGATGCATTAGTAAGAAAATACAACTTTTCAGAGTTTAGAAATAAATATGATTACTTTATTGCAGAAGGCAGAGTTGAAAATCATGATATTGTCATGATAAAGCCAGCTACTTATATGAATTTAAGTGGTAACGTTGTAAAAAAAGTAATAAATAAAACTATAATAAATTCGCTGCCAGACTCTTTAATTGTCATCCATGATGATATGGATTTGCCGATTGGGAAAATTAAAATAAAGAAAAATGGTTCATCAGGAGGGCACAAGGGAGTGCAGTCAATTATTGACAGTCTTGGTACTAATAATTTTATAAGAGTAAAAATAGGTATTGGTAAAGACCTCTTTCAGGATGGTTCAGATTATGTGCTCAGTCCATTTACAAAGGAACAACAGGCTGTTATTAAAGAGAAAATTTCTCAGGCAGCAGATGCAATTATTGTTATAATTAATGAGGGTGTTGATAAAGCTATGACTATTTATAACAGAAATTAAGATTATGGTCTGGATTGTTTTATTTTTTATTATTTTGATACTTCCTGAATCAGCCTACGCGTGGGGGCCTCTGACTCATGCATATTTATCTCAACAAATATTTTTCGTTCCTGCCATGCTTCCTGCAGAATTACTCACTACATTAAAACATTATAAAGAATATTTTATCTATGGAAATCTAATACCTGATATAGTAATTGGTAAAAAATATCTACCTGAGGATAAAAATCCTCATTCATGGAAAACCGGGCTTAGACTGCTTAAGGAAGCTAAAATTCCGGAAGAAACATCTTTTGCCTATGGATATTTAACTCATCTGGCTGCTGATGCAGTACTTCATAATGATATTAAAAATTTAACCACTCTTAAGCATACATTATTTGAGCTCAAGGCAGATAGAATTATTGATAGGTATTACTGGATACAGATTATGACCATTAACAAAAAGGTTAAAAAAACAAGCGAAAAATTTTTTGAACAGGCCGTAAGCAGCAATTTTCTATCTTTGAAAACAAATACAAAAATTTATAAATCTTTAATTTTTCTTTCAGCTTTTAATATTGGAGAATTAAAAAATACAGAATTATTTGATTCATTGCATTTGAAATCCTTATCTGCAATGATAGAGTTGTTAAATAACAGAGAAAATTCAGAAATAATTAATCTTCCACCACATAATTAATTTAAAACACATTTAAAAAACTCTTTTTATTGTCCTATCTATAGGGCAGGGTAAGATAATAAAAAAATAGAGCCTTTTTTATATAAGTGTTTTTTTAAATATTAAATATTTACTTAAACTGTAAAATCATTAAAGATAGAACTGCAAAAAAAGGGGAGCAACAGCTCCCCAAAAAAAGAAAAAATAAAAAATTACTTCACAAAAGGATTTGCATAGTAAGTTATAAGTACGATAACAAGGGCATAAATAACCAAAGTTTCAATCAGTGCCAATCCAATAATGAAAGTAGTAAGAAGCTTACCCGCAACGCCAGGATTTCTTGCTGAGCCTTCCATGATTCCTCTTAAACCATGCCCCATTCCAATACCACCACCAGCTGCTGCAAGGCCAATTCCCACTAATGCACCAAGACTTGCAAGTCCGTAATAATTTAGTTTTGCAGCATCTGGAGATGCATCGGCAGCAAATACTGCTGAGGCGGAAAGCAATAAACTGGCTAATAAAATAGTTATTAAAACTTTTTTCATTATTACACCTCCTTTCTTTTAATGATGTTCTTCTACAGCACCACCAATATAGGCAGCTGTAAGTATCATAAATATATATGCCTGAATTAAACTAACCGCTGCTCCTAAAATAAGAACAAGTGTTGGAACAAGTAAAGGAGTCAGCACACCAAGAACCATTAATAAAAGATGTTTGCTCATCATATTACCAAAAAGCCTGACAGACAGAGTAATAGGTCTGGCAAGATGGCTAATCCATTCTACGATAAACATAAACAGCATGAAAGGGATCGCATAAATATTTCTAATAGGACCTAAAAAGAATCCAAGATATTTTATTCCGTGAACCTTGAAACCATAAAATTGATAAATAAAAAAGACAGGGACAGCAAGTGAAGCATTTGTATTAAGATTTCCTGTTGGAGACTCAAATCCAGGAATAAGACCGAATAAATTACAGGTTAAAATGTACAAAAACAGAGTACCAAGAAGCGGAATAAAAGTTTTTGATTTAGGACCTACAGCATCTCGTGCTTGCGTGATAATGAACTCCATAATGAATTCCATAAAATTTTGTAAACCAGAAGGAATTAAAGATAGTCTTGCTCTAACAATTAAAGCAATCAAGATAAGAAATACAATGGCTAACCAAGAATAACTAACATAAGGTGGAACGCTGGGAATCAACATTCCTAAAAAAGTTGGTGCTTCCACTGTAAACCCCCTTTCTTTTTAATTAAGGTATAATACATAAAAATTTTTCTAATGTCAAGCATATAACAAAACTTCTTTTATTTATTGGAATTTTGTTACAATTTTTTATGGATCCGGTTACTCATTTTCTTTCAGGCTTTGTTCTTGGTAAAGCAATAACAAAACATAAAATACTTTTTGCTGTAATTCTGGTCAGTTCAATTATTCCTGATATCGACATTATTATGAGGCTTACCAGTAAAGAATTATTTTTAATATATCATAGAGGCATTACTCATGGAATTGCAGCTCTGTTTTTATTTCCTTTTATACCTGCTATTATTTTCAGAAAAAAAATTTCTTTTTTAAAAACTTATACAGTTACATTTTCAGCATATGCTTTGCATTTATTTTTAGATCTTACAAATCAATATGGAACAAAAATTTTATCTCCCTTTGACTGGACTTCGTATAGTCTGGCTTTAACATTTATAATTGATCCATATATTTTACTTCCTTTGTTATTAGCAGTTTTATTGTCAATTAAATTCAAAAAACAGGCAAAGTTTTTATACGTGTTTTCGATGATTTTTATTGCTATATATATTGGAACAAAAGCATATCTAAAAGCTGAAGCAAAGGATTTCCTTAAACAAAAAATTGAAGCTCATCAATACAGAGTATATCCTCTTCCAAATGATTTTTTAAGGTGGTGGTTTGTTTCAAGATATTCAGATGAATACATTACTGGATTTGTTGACCTTTTTACCAGGCGTGTTTATATTGATGAAAGAATTAAAATCAAAAATGATTCTGCAGTTGATAAATCAAAAGATACCGAATCTGTAAAGGCTTTGCTTTCATTTGCAACTCATCCAGTTGCCGAGATTAAACATGAAGGGAATACAACTGTTGTGATCTGGCAGGATCTTTCCTATGGATTTCTACCGGATAACAGATTTTCAGCAAAAGTCTGGTTACAAAAAACTTCTCAGGGCTATAGAATAATAAATTCAACTTTAAAGATATGAAAATCTGCGAAATATTTGCAAGCATTCAGGGGGAGAGTTCCCTGGTTGGTATTCCAATGATATTTATAAGGCTTACAGGATGCAATCTAAGGTGTAGGTACTGTGATACACAGTATTCTTACTCAGAAGGTGAAGAGCTTTCAGTTGATCAGGTTATCGATAAAGTGAAACAGTTTAAACTTAAATATATCGAAATAACAGGAGGAGAACCACTTCTACAGAATGAAGTGTATGAATTAATGAATAATCTTGTTAAATCGTATAATGTTGTTCTTGAGACAAATGGTTCTGTTTCTATTAACAAAGTCAATCCTCAAGTAAAAATAGTGATGGATATTAAAACTCCTGGAAGCGGAATGAATCATAGAAACTATCTTAAAAATATAAATTGTCTCAAAAAAACTGATGAAGTTAAGTTTGTTATAGCTGATAGAGAGGACTATGAATGGACAAAGGAATTTATCAACACCCACACTTTCAATGCTGAAGAGATTTTATTTTCGCCTGTATTTGAAATTCTTGATCCATCAGAGCTTTCAAAATGGATAATTCAAGATTCTCTTTCAGTCAGGCTGAATTTACAGATTCATAAATATATTTTTGGAGATAAACGCGGTGTTTAGGGTTTATAGTATTTCTTCTTCTCTGGCAGATAATCCTGCTTTACATAGCCTCCATAGTCATGAGGATACTTATAACCTTTCCCATGTCCAAGTTTTTTGGCTCCTGGATAATTGGCATCTTTTAGATGCTCTGGAACAGGAAGCGTCATACCGGTTTCAATATCTTTCAAAGCTTCTTCAATAGCTCTGTAACAGGCGTTACTTTTTGGAGCTAAAGCCACATAAAGCGCAGCATGTGCAAGAATTATCCTTGCTTCAGGCATCCCGATAATTTCTACTGCTTGAGATGCTTGTGTTGCAACTATCAATGCCATCGGGTCAGCAATACCAACATCCTCACTTGCCGCAATTATAATTCTACGAGCAATAAAACGAGGGTCTTCACCTGCATAAATCATTTTTGCAAGCCAGTAAACAGTAGCGTCTGGATCACTTCCGCGCATGCTTTTTATAAAAGCTGAAGCAGTGTCATAATGTTCATCTCCTGATCTGTCATAGACAATGTGTTTTTTCTGAATGCTTTCCTCTGCTATTTTGGTATCAATTTTAATAATGCCATCTTTATCTGGTTGAGTTGTTAGTACAGCTATTTCAAGTGCAGAAAGAGCTTTTCTCGCATCTCCGTCTGAAGACTTCGCAATATGAGATAGTGCTTCAGGAGTAATATCAATTTTTACATTCCCAAATCCTCTCTCTTTGTCTTTTAAAGCTCTTGTAAGAATTGTGATGATATCTTCCTCTAATAGATGTTTAAGTTCAAACACATGACTTCTTGAAAGAAGTGCGGAATTCAGATAAAAAAAAGGATTTTCTATTGTTGCACCAATCAGTATAATGTTACCTTCTTCAATATCAGGAAGCAAGGCATCCTGGGACACCCTGTTAAGCCTGTGAATTTCATCAATAAAAAGGATTGTTTTTTCACCTTTATTTCGTCTCTGTCTTGCAAAAGCTAAATTTTTCCTTATTTCTTCAATATTTAATGTTGTAGCATTCAACCATTGAAAATGTGCTTTTGTTTTGCTGGCAATTATTCTTGCAAGAGCTGTCTTACCCGTTCCTGGAGGACCATATAAAATTAAAGATGTTATTCTATCTGAATCAATTGCTCTTCTGAGAAGTTTTCCCTCTGAAAGAACATGACTCTGCCCAATATATTCATCAAGGTTTCTTGGAGCCATTCTATAGGCAAGAGGTTCTGTTTTGTGATTTTGCGTGGGGGTATCAAATAAATCATTCATTTTATTTTACCGAGCATTTTTATAAAACTCTTTAGAAGGTCAGCGTCATGATCACCTTTTTCCTTAACTATTATGGATAAAGCAAAATAAGGAGTCAGAGGAGGTTTATAAGGTCTTTGAGTTGTTAAAGCGTCATAACAGTCTGCAATAGCTGTAATTCTTCCAAAAAGTTTTATTTCTGATCCCTTTAAACCAAAAGGATAGCCCTTTCCTGAAAGTTTCTCGTGGTGCTGAAGAACTGCTGAGGAAGATTCTTCAGGAAATTCTTTCTGTTCTTTAAGCAGTTTATATCCCAATAAAACATGTTGTTTTATAATATTATATTCTGTGTTATTTAACCTGCCCTGTTTATTTAGTATTTCATTTGGAATCTGTGTTTTTCCCAGGTCATGCAAGATTGCTCCTATCCCGAGTTTATATAAGATATCTTTATCAATTCCTATTTGTATTCCAAGCCCTATTGATAGAACTCCAACATTAACAGAATGAATATATGTGTAATAATCGTAACCTTTTAAACTAATAAGTTTATATATGGAATCCGGATTATCAAAAATAGTCTCTATGATATTGTTTACAATATTTTCTACTTTTTTTATTCTTTCTCCACTTCTTGGCTCATTTAATACATCAGTAATTGCCATTTTAGCGTTTTCTTTTACTAAGATCTCCTTTAATTCCTTATTAGGTTGCTCATCTGCTTTATTGAGTTTAGCTTCAAGAGAATTAAGATATTCTTTAAAAAGGGGTAAATCTTTTTTTTCAATTAAAATATCACCCTCTTCAGGAATAGTATCATTATAGATGATAGAATTTTTTTCAGCAGAAACATCAACAATTTTTGTAATGTTAAAGTTTTTAATAATATAAATTGGGAAATTGACTTCTGTTCCTGGAATTATTAATGACCTGTCTATTTGATAAAGATTTTCTTTGGAAAAAGAGTAATTCTTGAAAGCAATTGGTGAATCAAGAGCTGATTCAGGAGAGATTTTTTTTGCAAGATAAGAATCAAGAACCTCTTCATCGGATAATTCAATATAAACATGGGTGAACCCTTTTTCTTTAAGAGTTTGGGAAAAAAGATTTGAAAACTTAGCTCCTTTATTAAAGATTTTTCTTCTTATTCCGCCGTCTTCAACATAGACATCAAAAGGTAAAAATTTATTGACTTTCAATTTATTAACATCAATTTTTAATAAATCTTTTTCAGAAATTTCTACTATTTTTGTTTTAATCATTAATTAATTATTACAAAAAATATTTACAAAATGGAATATATTTATTTTTTCTTGAAATTCTTTATAAATAGTTATCTTTTACAATTTCTCTCAACAATTTTGAGTTATAATAAAATTATGCGTAATTATCCGGAAATCCTGAAAAGAAATAATATAGAGGCTTTTTTTACAGAAAAAATAAAAAACTTCGAACAATTTAAAAATTCATTACCAATCATGAAACTTTATATGCCAATTCAGAGACATACAGACCTCATTATAGTTTTACGTTGTTATACAAAGCCAGCAATAGCAGATGCAATAATTACAGATCAAAGAGAAATATTCATAGGAATAAAGACAGCAGATTGTTTACCTGTATTGATATTTGATCCTGAAAACAACATAATTGGTGCAGTTCATGCTGGCTGGCGTGGAACAGCAAAAGGAATTTTAAAAAAAACAATTATTAAAATGAATGAAATTTATGGATGTAATCCTGAAAACCTTCTTATAGCAATGGGACCATGTATTAAAGGATGCTGTTATGAAGTGGGAGAGGAAGTAGTAGAAGCCTTAAAGAGAGAAACTCCCACAGAAGATTATATTTTAAAACGAAATGGTAGAATCCATGTTGATCTTTCTATGGCTAATATGCTCCAGGTTTTAGTAACAGGCGTTAAAAAAGAAAATATATGGATATCTGAGGATTGTACATACTGTAAACATGACCATTATGCTTCGTACAGATTTTACGGTAAAACAGCAGAAAAACAATACGGAATAATTGGAATGTTATAATAACTGAAACGGGGTGTAGCGCAGTCTGGTAGCGCACACGGTTCGGGACCGTGGTGTCGGAGGTTCAAATCCTCTCACCCCGACCATACGATACTTGACGGATTTTGCGGGCAGTTTGTTTACTCGCTCGCATTTTTCCGTATATTTCAGCACAAAAACCTTTCGCTTTTCCGCCGCCGCCAAAATAAAAGATATTACCCTTGTCCCTCCCCTCCTATGTGTAGGCATTTGAAATTAAACTCCCTGAAATTCTCTTTACATTATCAAAATAATTTTATATCATAGTTATAAACAGGGATTATTCTATAGATATATACTATTATTTTAATACTACAATGTCAAAAGAGATTTTGCTGATAGGCAAAAATATAAAGAGATTAAGAAAACAAAAGGGCTTATCGCAAGACCGGCTTTCTAAATTGGCTAATCTTTCCTATAACACGGTCATAAAGCTGGAGTTGGGCGGTATCACCAACCCTTCAATTGATACGCTTCAAAAATTAGCCAAAGCCCTTAATGTTTCGGTTGATGATTTATTAAGGTAATTTAACTATGACCAAAGAACAAAAATTTTATAAGGCGCTGCAGGATGTTTTTATTGGAGCCAGGATTGAAGGCAAAGGCGGTTTTGTTAATCTGATGAAGATAAAATCAAATTACTACCGTAAGATTGAAGACATTCTCAAGAAAGATATTGAAGGGGCATTAAAAAGCCACCCTAAATTCAGGGATGAACTTTTTGACAAGCTCTATTCCTTTTTTAATCGCTATTTTACAGAAAGCGGCTCAATCTATTTCAATTCAACACCATTCCACAACAACATCTACGAGAAGGTTTACACTGATGAAAAGGATGTCATACTCTTTTGGAAAACGCAGATGCTTTACTATGTTAAAACTGACCGAATTTTTAGAAGTTTGCCTGTTGAGTTTGATGGATTTAAGTTTTATTTTGACGCTTCAAAAATAGAAAACAAAAAGGCAAATGAAAAACGCTCACTCATTTTTGAGTTAAATAAAATTCTCGAAGATGAAACAATTGTTTTTGACGTTTTGTATTCAGAAAAAGGCACAAAAACAAAACAAGACGATATATTAAAAGCCATAAAGAAAAAAGGCATTGCTATTACCGAAGAACAATTAGAACGCGCATTTAGGATTTTTGAAAAACAAAGTGAGGTTGATTTCTTCATCAACAAAAACGCTAAAGCATTTTTACAGGAACAGTTTAAACTATGGAGTTATCAATACTTCTGGGAAGGTGCAAAAGAGTGGAGTGCTGATAGAGTCAATCAATTACAAATTCTCAAAGATATTGCCTTTAAATTAATTGACTTCATCTCGCAGTTTGAAGACGAGCTGGTAAAAATCTGGAACAAGCCAAAGTTTGTTAAAAATTCAAATTATGTAATTACCCTTGATAGAATCCTCCCCGCCTGTCATTCTGAGCGAAGCGAAGAATCTCTAAAACTCGTTGAGAAAATCAAAAAGCATGAAAACATTGAAGAACAAATCAAAGAATGGCAAGAGCTTGGAATAGAATAGTAGATGAAAACTTTAAGTTGGATGATATTTTTACAATTGACTTAATGGGCAAGCATTTGTCGGAAAAATATCAACATTTGCCTATTGATACCAAGTACTTTAAAGATTTAGAGCTTGAGATTTTAAGTCAGTTTGAAGATTTAGACAAGCTTTACCCAAAGATAGATATCGCAGAGACACTCTCAAATCTTACTGGTAAATGGATAAAGAAAATAACACCCTTCCCCCCTCTACAAGAGGGGAATTATGAAGTAGAATTTGAAGATGGGACTAAAATCGATACTAAAAATTTGGATTACAGACTTATTAAACCATTAATCTGGTGGGAGTGAAGATGAAAATTAAAAAAATTGAAACAATAAATGAATTTGGTCAATTCTATGATTTTAACTGGCCAGGAAATTTATATGAATTTGAAAAATACAATTTTTTTTATGGATGGAATTATTCTGGTAAAACTACTTTGTCAAGAATATTTAGATGTTTGGAATTAAAAAAATTACACAGCGATTATCAAAATGCGAGATTTAGAATAGAAACTGATAATGGTACTTTAACGCAAGAAGATCTTGATACTGATTATCCGATTCGTGTCTTTAATGAAGATTTCATTGAAGATAACTTTGATTGGAATAATGAAGATGCAGAAATAGAGCCAGTATTAATTTTAGGTAAAGAATCAAAAGATCTAGAAAATGAATTAATAAAGAAACAAAAAGAAAAAGAAGATAAAGAAGAAAAAAAGAGAAACAAAGAGCAGCAAAAAGAAGAAAAGGAAAATAAAATTCAAGATAAACTTACTAGAAAAGCAAGCGAAATAAGAGAAATATTATCAATCACAAATCAAAAAGAATTTGATAAAAATACATTAGAACAAAAGATAAACGAGATAAAAGACAATTTTTCAGAAAAAATTTTACCTGAGGAAGAATTGCACAGCCAACGCAGTTTTATCTCCAGTCAAAAATTGGATAAAATCAATACTCCACCAATAACACTTAAACTTTCTCAATTTATAGATGATGTAAAACAAATACTGAATAAAAAAGTCACGGCTCAAAAAATTATAGAGAAACTAAAACAAAATGGCAGTTTAAATCAATGGGTAAGAGAAGGGCTTGAACTTCATAAAGAAGAAAATACGTGTCAATTTTGCGGGAATCCATTAACGCCTGAACGAATAGAAGAGTTAAACAAACATTTTTCACAAGAATTTGATTCGCTCATTAGCGCAATTGAAGGGAAAAAAGATGAATTAGATAAGTATGCAGAGTCGATAAAGGAATATTCCTTGCCGGATGAAGCAAGATTTTATAAAGAGTTTCAAGAAAAGTACAAAGAATTGTTGGAGAGTTTTAATCAGAAAAAGGAAGAATATGTAAGTACCATTAAAAAGTTGACAGAAGAATTAGAAAGGAAGAAAAATAAACCCTTTGATGTATTATCGAGTGATCAATCAATTGACAATAATATAGAAAATGAAATAGATGATTTATTTGAAAAGATTCAAGATTTAATTAGAGAGCATAATGACAAAGTAGATTCATTTGATCGGAAAAAAGAGGAATCAAAAGAAAAAATAAAATTGCATTACACTGCTGAATTTATTAGAGATGAAAATTATTTTTCTCTAAAACAAGATATTGAAAAATTGGGAAAAGAAATCAAGGATCTAAAGGATAGTATTGAAAAGGATGAAGATGGAATTAACAACATAGAGAGTAAAATTAGCGGTTTAGCGATTGGTGCAGAAAGATTAAATGAATATTTAAACAAATTTTTTAATGACGATTTCTTAAAAATAGAAAAGACCGATAATGGGAAATATAAACTTTACCGAAATGGTCGAATTGCTAAGAACTTAAGCACAGGTGAGAGAAATATTATTTCTCTGATATATTTTTTTATAAAACTCGAAGAAACTAACTTTGATTCACGAAATGCTATAGTTTTTATAGATGATCCCGTCTCCAGTCTTGATGCCAATCATATGCATAGAGTTTATTCTTTCTTAAATAGTAAAATTAAAACTTTAGGTCAGCTTTTTATTACAACTCATAATTTTGATTTTTTTAACTTACTTAAAGATATGTACAGATATGATTTACAAAATAAAGAAGGTAATTTCTACTTGATACAAAAAATAAAAGTCAATCAAAATTATTCCTCTTCTATTGAAAAACTTCCTGATCTTCTTAAAAAATTTAAAAGTGAATATAATTATATCTTTTACATATTAAATACTTTTAATAAATTAGCAGATAAATCAAGGTTCGACCAACTATATTTGCTCCCAAATATTCTAAGAAGATTTTTTGAAATGTATCTTTTTATGAAGTACCCTGATGGCGAAAAATTCAAGAATAAAGCAAATAAATTTTTTGGTGACGATGATAATAATGAAAAAAACATGACCCTTAAGATAATGGATGAATATTCCCATGAACAAAATCCAGAACATTCATTACGCTTTCCAGATATACAAGAATTAATTACTGCAGTAGAGTTTGTTTTAAAATCTTTGGAAAGTAAAGATAAAGAACATTATGATTCATTATGCAATTCGTGTAATATGTAATTTGGTGGGAATAGTTAATCTATGAAACAAGACGAATTTAAAAAAGGCGAGATAGTTATCTATCAATCCAAAGATGGTCCAAAGTTAGATGTACGTCTGGTAGAAGAAACTATTTGGCTTACACAAGAGCAAATTGCTTTACTTTTTGGTACTCAAAGACCGGCAATTACTAAGCATTTAAAAAATATCTTTGATAGTGGGGAACTAGACGAAAAAGTGGTTAGTTCCATTTTGGAACATACCACAAAACATGGCGCTTTAAAAGGGAAAACCCAAACTAAAAAAGTTAAATTCTATAATTTAGATGCCATAATTTCTGTTGGTTATCGGGTTAATTCACAACGAGCTACACAATTCCGCATCTGGGCAACTAAAACCCTTAAGGAACATCTTGTTAAGGGCTATACCATCAATGAGAAACGACTTTTACAAGCTAAAAATCAGTTACAGGAATTGCAGGGCGCCATTTCTTTTTTGCAGGAAAAATCTAAACACGAACTTTTAGCCGGGCAAGAGCAGGAAATTTTTAATTTACTTGCAAACTATTCAAGAACACTCACCCTACTTGAACAGTACGATAAAGAAAAATTATCTCTTATCAAAAACACAAAAGGCAGGTTTATTCTGAAATATGAAGAGGCAATAAATGTGATTAGCAAAATAAAGAAAGACCTCGTTGCCAAAAAGGAAGCAAGCGATTTATTTGGACAAGAGAACAACGATAAGTTTAAAGGCATTTTAGGTAGTATTTACCAAACCTTCAACAGTAAAGAATTATATCCTTCATTAGAAGAAAAGGCCGCTCATCTTTTATATTTTATTATCAAAGACCATCCTTTTGTGGACGGCAATAAACGGATTGCTTCTTTTTTATTTGTTTATTATCTGGATAAAAATGATTTTCTTTACCGTTCTGCTGGAGAGAAGAAAATCAATGATAATACCTTGACCGCGCTTGCGCTTTTAATTGCCGTCAGCGACCCGAGTGAAAAAGATAAGCTGATAAAAATAATTACCAATTTGTTAGCGATATGAAACTATATTTGCAAAACACCGTAGAAGACATTTCTTTTGAAAACTTGCCGATACAGTGGCAAGGATTTGATTTTGCACGATTTTCAAATGATAAAACGCTTTTTGACTTTCAGCAGAATGCACTTAAAAATGCTCTGCGTGGCTTATGGCTTTTTTTCAAAGGAAACACCCCGTCCCTTCGGGACACCTCTCTACAAGAGGGGAATGAATTGAAGCAAAGTTTGTTTGAAAAACGCTGCAGAAGCAAAGGGCACCCATTTCAAAAAGGAAAACAAGGTTAAGTGATGTTATGAAAAATTTTATCACAAACAGCGATGCAGAAAATCTAAAAAAACGCTTATCAGACCTTATAATAAACAGTGAGGAATTGAAATTCTTAGTCGGATTTTTTTATTTCTCCGGATTAAAAGAACTTTATACTTCACTGACACGGAATACTAATGTTGTCTTAAAAGTCCTGGTTGGACTTAATGTAGATAAATTTAATTATCAACTAATAGAATATGCAGACTCAGAAGACCAGAGTGGACGTTTATCAAACGAAGAGATATACAATAAGTTCTTTGATTCATTGAAGAAATCCATCAATACTGAAAAATTTGATACTCAGGAGTTTTACGAACAGGTAAAATTCTTCATTGAACTTATTAAAAAAGACCATTTGATAATAAGAAAAACAATAAAACCCAATCATGCGAAATTATATATTTTCAAATTGCAAAGTGGGCAAGTGGGACGGAACACACTATTTATTACTGGAAGCAGTAATCTTACAAGTTCAGGTATTACTACACAGGAAGAATTTAATGTAGAAATAAGCGACTATGGATTTAATGATGCTGAAGAGTATTTTGATAATTTATGGGAAGATGCAGTTAAAATCACGGAGGATAATGTTTGTAAAAAACGACTTATAGAACTTCTTGAAAAAGAGACATTGATTAAGAAAATTACACCTTTTGAAGCGTATGTTTTAGTTCTAAAAATTTATCTTGATTCTTTTGAGAAAAAAATAACCGGGCAATCACTTATCAAAACATTACAGGATAATGGTTATACTCCATATCAATATCAATTGGATGCTATCCAGCAGGCTCTGGCAATAATTGAAAGAAACAATGGAGTGATTCTTGCCGATGTGGTTGGTCTTGGTAAAACGATAATTGCCTGTGCAATTGCCAGAGAACTAAAAAAACGAGGGGTGATAATCTGTCCCCCGGGGATTATGGGTGATGTGCGAAAAAAAGATGCTGGCTGGAATATGTATAAAGAGCAATTTAGACTTTATGATTGGGAAGTATGGTCATTAGGAGACCTTAAAAAACTTAATGAATTTGTTAAGAAAGCAAAAGATATTGAAGTTGTTATTATTGATGAGGCGCACAGATTTAGAAATCAGGACACTGAAAATTATGAATACCTAAAAAATATTTGCAGGAATAAACAGGTCATTCTTCTTACTGCAACACCGTTTAATAACCGTCCAGCAGATATATTATCATTACTCAAGTTGTTCATCACACCCAAAAAATCGTCTATTACTTTAGAGAATAACTTAAGTGATAAATTTAAAACATTTAAAGGGACATTTGATCGGCTTGCTTATATAAAAAAATATTACAATTCAAATGATAGAACCAAACGAAATAAATCTTATGCCAATTACAAAGCGCTTTTTGGTGAAGAATTTATATTATCTAAAGCATTAGAAAAAGTGAAACAACGCTCAAAATATCTTGCCAAACAAATCCGGGATGTCATTGAGCCGGTTACAATTCGTCGGAATAGACTAGACCTGCAGAATAACCCGTTTTATAAAAATGAGGTGCAGAATCTTTCAAAAGTAGCAGACCCCAAAGAATGGTTTTTTGAATTAACAAAAGAACAGTCAGATTATTACGATACTGTCATTAAAGAATATTTTGCTGACCCTGATGAAGGCGGAAGATTCAAAGGAGCAATTTATCGTCCTTTTGAATACGAGATAGATAGAAAAAAAATCAAAGAAGAGAAGTTGTCAGAAAAAGATAACTTTGAATTTATCCAGCAACGCAACTTATATGATTTTATGCGCCGATTACTTGTGAAGCGGTTTGAAAGTTCGTTTGGTTCTTTTGAGCAAAGTTTAAAAAATTTTAAGCATATTACAGAATCTGTTCTTAAATTTATTGATAAAACCCAAAAATACATTCTTGACAGGGGATTACTTGAAAGAATTTATGATAAGAAGGAAGACGAAATAGAAAGATACCTAAAAGAATATGTAGAGAAAATAACAGAAGGCGTTGATCCTAAAAATCATAAGATATATAAACTATCGGACTTTAAGTATAAAAGTGATTTTATTAATGACATAAATTCTGATTTAAAAATGTTTGATGAGATTCTTGAGTCTTTGCACAAATTAAACCTGGTAAAAAACGACCCTAAAACAAATTGCTTGATTCAAAACCTGAAGTCACAACTTAAAAAGGAACCCCAAAGAAAAATCGTTATTTTCTCCGAATATGTTGACACAGTAAAATATCTTGAACCACATCTTGAGAATGTCTTTAAAGGCAGGGTCCTGACTGTTGCTGGTGATTTGTCTGCCCATAAATTAGAAGCAATTTATAAAAATTTTGACGCATCTTATCCAGAACAGGAAAATAACTATGATATTTTACTTTCTTCAGATAAGATATCTGAAGGGTTTAACTTAAACCGTGCAGGTATTGTTATAAATTATGATATTCCATGGAATCCTGTGCGTGTTATTCAACGGGTAGGTAGAATAAACCGTATCAGTAAAAAGGTCTTTGATGAACTTTACATTGTAAATTTTTTCCCAACAGAGAAAGGGGCAGAACTGGTAAAGTCCCGTGAGATTGCTTCCAATAAGATGTTTTTGATTCATAACACACTGGGAGAAGATGCAAAAATATTTGACATTGATGAAGAACCATCTCCAGCAAAACTTTATGAAAGAATTCAGCAAAACCCTGAGACATTAGAAGAACAAAGTTTTTATACAAAAGTCCTGCAGGATTTTATAAAAATAAAAGAAAAATATCCTGACCTTATTCGTGCGCTGGATAAATTCCCACCAAGAGTTAAAGTGGCAAAAAAATATAATGAAAATGAACTCTTTGTATTTATTAAAAAAGGACGACTATATATTCATTGTGCTAAATATAATGAGGATGATAAACCCGAATATGGGCAAATAACCTTTGAAGATGTGCTTGACAAAATTGCCTGCCTGCCTGAAGAAATACCACTTAACTTAAGCCCGAAGTTCTGGGATGTATATGAAGAAATTAAAAATTTTAGGGACTCGCGTTCAGTACCCATAAGTGAAAAGAGTCTGGAACAGCAGGCAATAAACAATCTAAAAACATTTCTTAGTAAAATTCAGGACGACAGAATATTTGAATACAAAAACTTTCTTAGAACACTGCTTGAGGATATTCTGGACTATGGAACGTTACCTGATTATACCCTGCGTCGCATAGCCAATCTGGAAAGCAGTGATGAGAAAAAGATTGAAAGGTCAATCAGAGAAATTAAATTGCTGAAAGAAGAACTTGGTGAAAATTATTTAGAACAGGAAAAATCAAGGCAGAAGGACTTGACCAAAGAAATAATCGTTGCCATTGAGAATCAAAAACTATGAACGCAAAAGATATTTTACAATCAATAATTGATCTGCCCAATAATGAGGCTGGTAAGTTTGATATAGAGAAGTTTATCAAATTTTTCCGTGCAAAAAACGATAAATTAAGATATCCTGATGAAATACTTGGTTATGAAGATGTCGAAAACAATTTCTCAGAAGGTAGGAAATTAGCCGAAGGCAACCTTGATGACGGTGAACTTATTGTATGTTCATTTTTAGTTAACAAAGAACTTACAGAGCGCTCCGGTAAAAAAGCCCAATATACCCTTGGTAAAAAAATATTAAAAGAACAGCAAGCAGATGCTGGAATATTTATTTTTTACGACTCTCAAGGCAATTTCCGTTTCAGTTTAATTTACACCAATTATTTAGGAAAACGCAGGGACTGGAGTAATTTCAAAAGATTTACTTATTTTGTAAGCCCTGAACGGACAAATAAAACCTTCCTTCAACAAATCGGAGAAGGGGATTTCTCTTCACTTCAAAAAATCAAAGAAGCTTTTTCAGTTGACCCTGTTACAAAGCAGTTTTATAGCGAAATACAGAGTTGGTATTTCTGGGCAATGGATAAAATTAAATTTCCAGATGATTATAAATATAACACCGACTCTGCCAGGGATAAAGAGATACGCAATGCAACAAATCTCATTCGTTTAATTACAAGAATTATATTTATCTGGTTCTTAACGAAAAAGGATTTAGTTCCGTTGGATTTATTCTTAAAGGAAAAACTTAAGAAAATTGTCAAGGACTTTATGAAAGACAAAAATGCATCTAACTTTTACAATGCTGTGTTACAGAATCTATTCTTTGGCACTTTAAACCAGAAAATGAATGAGCGAAATTTTGCAGGAAATGAAGGTTATCCTGCCAATAGGAAAGAATACGGTATAAAAAATCTTTATCGTTATGCAGATAAATTCTTGATAAGCAAAAACGAGGTTTTATCGCTCTTTAAGGACATTCCTTTCTTAAACGGCGGCTTATTTGATTGCCTTGATAAAGAAAATGAAGCAGGAAAAGTCATTTATGTTGATGGGTTTTCAAGAAACCCGGCAAAACAGTCAATCATCCCTGACTATTTATTCTTTCAAGAGGATGAGGAAATGGTTGACCTTTCGGAATATGGACTTGGAAAAAAAAGACCGGTCAGAGGACTGATTGAAATTCTGAATAGTTACAATTTTACCATTGACGAAAACACGCCCATAGACCAGGAAGTCGCCTTAGACCCAGAACTTTTAGGTAAGGTATTTGAAAACCTGCTTGCCTCATACAACCCTGAGACAGCAACCTCAGCACGAAAATCAACGGGAAGTTACTACACACCCAGGGAGATTGTTGACTATATGGTAGAAGCAAGTCTGTTTGAATACCTCAAAGGGAAACTTCCTGAAACTGAAGAAAAAAAAATTAAAATGCTTCTTTCCTATTCGGAAGAGATACCGGAATTTTCAAATGAAGAAAAACAAAAGGTAATTTCAGCAATAGATGAGATTAAAATTCTTGACCCTGCCTGTGGCTCAGGTGCCTTCCCAATGGGTGTCCTTCACAAACTTGTCTTTGCCCTTGAGAAGTTGGACCCGGAAAACAAATACTGGTATGAATTACAATATCAAAAAGCACTCAAAGAATCCGAAGATGTCTTTAAACAGGGTGACAAGAACCAAAGGGAAGAGAGATTGAAAGAGATAAATGAGACATTTGACGAGGGCATAAACTATCCTGACTATGCACGTAAACTGTATCTGATAGAAAACTGTATATATGGGGTTGATATACAGCCCATAGCAATTCAAATCTCAAAACTGCGATTCTTTATCTCTCTTGTTTTAGACCAGAAGGTTGATAGAGGCAAGGAAAATTTTGGAATAAAAGCCCTGCCCAACCTTGAAACAAGGTTTGTAGCAGCAAATACATTGCTCGAACTTGATAAACCCCAGCATCTCTTTTACACAGATAAAATAAAGGAATTAGAAGATGATATAAAATCCTTAAGGCACAAATATTTTACAGCAAAGACCCGCAGGGAAAAACTTAAATGTCAGGAAAAAGACAAAGAATTAAGAGAACTCCTGGCAAAGGAACTGAAAAAAATTGGCTTTTCATCTGATTCATCAGAAAAGATTGCCAAATTTGACCTCTATGACCAGAACGCTTCCGCAGATTTCTTTGACCCTGAATGGATGTTCGGCGTCAAAGACGGCTTCGACATTATCATTGCCAATCCACCATATGTAAGACAAGAAACTATAAAAGACCAAAAACCAATCTTACAACAACAAAATTATGAGGTCTTTAATTCTACTTCTGATATTTACACCTATTTTTATGAAAAAGGATACCAACTATTAAAGACAAACGGTATTTTGTGTTTTATTTCCAGTAATAAATGGATGCGAGCAAAATATGGCGAAAAACTACGCAGATTTTTTAAAGAAAAGACCACATTAAAACAGATTATTGATTTCAATGGATATAAGGTTTTTGACGCTACTGTGGATACAAATATTCTGCTTTTTCAGAAAGCAAAACCATCAGAAAATATCGTCCATATTCTAAATATTCAACCGGATTTTACTCCAGAAACAGATATAACTGACTATTTCAATTCTCATAAATTAGAAATGAAACAATCAGAGTTTGATATTAATTGTTTTACTTTTGCAGATGAAACAGTAATGAATCTCAAAAGAAAGATTGAACAAAGAGGCACACCACTGAAAAATTGGGATGTAAAAATTTATCGTGGAGTATTAACGGGTTTTAACCAGGCATTTATAATTGATACAGAAACAAAAGAAAAACTATGCAAAGAAGACCCAAAATCTGCCAAGATTATAAAACCGATTTTGCGAGGTAGAGACATCTATCGATACGGTTATAAATGGGCTGGGTTGTGGATAATCAAAATAGAATCAGGATGGACTAACAAAAACCGAGATAGGAAGGAACCAGAAACATTTTTTAAGGAGAGTTATCCAGCAGTATATAAACATCTAAAAACATTTGGCAATATTAAAGGAAAAGGGAAGGGATTATATAATAGGGATGACCAGGGCGATTATTGGTGGGAATTAAGAGATTGCGATTATTACGATGAATTTGAAAAAGAGAAGATTGTGTGGCGAGAAATTGTAGAATACTCATGTTTTACATGGGACAGTAAAAATTATTTTGGTTTAGCAAAAGTTTTTATTATGACCGGAAGAGAATGCAGTAAGTATTTATTGGCAATTCTTAATTCTTCATTAGGTAATTACGCAATTAAAAAATATTACGCACCATTTTTAGGAGTTAAAGTATCTGAATTTAAAAAAGAATGGGTACAAAAACTTCCTATACCAAAAATCTCTGAATCAGACCAAAAACCATTTATTGATCTTGTTGATAAAATTCTAGCAGCCAAGTCCAAAAATCCAGACGCTGATACTTCAGAATTGGAAACTCAAATTGACCAGATGGTTTATAAACTATACGGCTTAACTGATGAAGAAATAAAAGTTATAGAGAAATTTAAAAAATGAAACATAAATCTTTAGGTAAAGTATATTTGTTTCAAAGGAATCTGGATAATCGGGGAAAGAGCGAAATTTGATTGGTGGATGTTTTCAAAACTTGACCAAACGCTTGACGAAGTGTTTATCCCTTACTACAATCCAAAGGAAAATAATATCGCAAACTTCAAACCGGATTTCATCTTTTGGATGCAAAAAGGTAAACGATACCTGATTTTGTTCGTTGATCCGAAAGGAACTGAACACGCGGACGGATACAGAAAAATTGACGGTTATTCAAGGATATTTGAAAATGGCGAGAAGAAAGAAAGTAGAGATTTTTCGTACAACGGATTTGTCATAAATACAATGTTATTACTCAAGCCAAAGCAAGGAATAGCATCGGTTTTGGAAAATTACAAACGATACTGGTTTGACAATTTTACAGATTTTGAGGGTAAAATCAGTTAATTTGAAAATGGCAGTGCATTTCGTTTTGGTTTCTACCGCGCGAAGCACGGCAATCATTCGGGATTTTGCTTAAAAAAGGTTCGCACTTCGTCCAGTAATTTCGATGAAGGTTAAAATTTATATGGAGAAAAAAATGAGCAGAAGAAATAATTTCTGGTATGGATTTTATTTTAACTAAGCTGCTCCTGGCAGTTTAGTCTGTTTGAATAACCAAGGCAGGCACGTCAGGGGTAGATAATGCCCCTGATTTGTCTGCTTTTTTTATTAAAAACATTATGGAGGTTTAAAAATGGTTATTGTAATGAAACCAGAGGCAACAGAGGAGCAACTTCAAAACGTTGTGACAAGAATTGAAGAACTTGGTTACAAGCCACATATAATTTACGGTGCTACACGAAATGTAATTGGAGCGGTAGGTGATGAGAGGGGTAAATTTATACTTCAAAGTCTTGAGGTAATGGATGGAGTTGAGGCAGTCATTCCTATTTTGAAACCATATAAACTTACATCAAAAGAAGTAAAAAGAGAAAAAAGCATTATCAATGTAAAAGACGTGGCAATTGGAGGTGATGAACTAGTAGTCATTGCAGGACCATGTGCAGTTGAAAGTGAAGAGCAGATAATTAATACTGCAAAGGCTGTAAAATCACTTGGTGGTCATATCTTGAGAGGAGGTGCTTACAAGCCGAGAACTTCTCCTTATTCTTTCCAGGGGCTTGGTAAGGAAGGACTTGAATTACTTAAAAAGGCTGCTGATATTGCCTTACTACCTGTGGTTACAGAAGTTGTAAATCCTGAACATGTTGAACTTGTCTGTGAATATGTTGATATTCTTCAGATAGGAACAAGAAATGCTCAAAATTTCGAGCTTTTAAAAAAAGTTGGGCAGATTGATAAACCTGTTATTCTTAAAAGGGGTATGGCAATGACAATAAAAGAATGGCTTATGAGTGCAGAATATATCTTAAGCGAGGGGAATATGAACGTGATATTATGTGAAAGAGGGATAAGAACATTTGAAACAGCCACAAGGAATACTCTTGATTTATCAGCTATAACTGTGCTCAAAGAAGAAACCCATCTTCCTGTTATTGTTGATCCCTCTCATGCTACAGGATATGCGAAATATGTACCTTCAATGTCGTATGCAGCTGTTGCAGCTGGAGCAGACGGATTAATGGTAGAAGTGCATCCACAACCTGAAAAAGCATTTTCAGATGGGCCACAATCCTTGAATTTTAATTCTTTTGGAAACCTGGTAGCAAAGTTAAAACAACTATCATGGATGATGGCAAGACTCTAACCGTATCGAATTTTCATTAAGATAATTAAAAAAATTAAAATTAATGAAACGAAATTAGCTAAGATTACAGGAAGTTCATTGATAAGAAGTCCATAAAAAAACCAGAGAGTTATGCCCGCTGCAAGAAAAATAAACATAGCAAGGGAAACATCTTTAGCAGATTTAGTTTTATGAATTTTTATTGCCTGTGGAATTAAAGCAGTCGTTGTAATAATTCCTGCTACAATTCCTATTATATTACTAAAATTAATTGACAATTCCATAATTTATATTATAAATATAATTAAATATTATATATATAAAAATATTATAATTATATATATAAAAATATTATAATTTTATTTATATTTTGAATTAAAAAAACTTTAAAAAGAGGATAAAATGCTTTGTAATCAGAAAGACATGAGGATTGATATTCAGAGACTTACAAAGCTTCCCACGCTTTCATATAGAGCTGAAAAAATACTGAATCTGACCTCAAAAGAGTTAACTCATCTTGATGAACTTGTTTATATTATAGAGAGGGATCCTCCAATTATGTCAAAGGTTCTTGGAATCGCTAATATAGTTTATTTAGGACATTATAAACCAATTACAACTGTTAAAGAAGCACTTTTTACAATCGGATTTAAGACTTTAAAAAACATTGCTTTGAGTGTATCAATATTTAGTTTTTTTAAATCCACTCAAGAGAAAGAAAAAAGTTATATCAGACTTTTCAGACACTCTGTTGCTACGGGTGCAATATGTCAGATTATTTCAGAAAAATTTTTAAAAGAGGCTTCTGAAGAGAATTTTACAGCCGGGGTTCTTCATGATATAGGGTGGTTTGCTCTTCATTATGCTTTTTATGACCATTTTAAAAAAATCGAAGAAGGCATTTCACAAGAAGTATCTCTAAATAAAGTAGAATTGAATATTACTGGAACAACGCATACAGAAATAGGAAAATGGCTCGCTGAAACATGGGGGTTGCCTGAAATAGTCTGTGATGCAATTTTTTATCATCATGATTTGCCGCAGAACTCTATGAAATATTCAAAGGCTGTTGCTTTGGTTCAACTCTCAAATTTTATTGCTGGAGAACTTGGATACTCTCCTTTTGAAGTTAAAGTAGGGCTAGACTTCTATAAAGATAAAGTTTATCAAATTTTAAAACTTCCAGATACATATGAATTAATTTCAGAGGTACAGGATATTATTAAAAAAGTAGAAAATCTATGAGAGATATTTTATTAGATATCGGACAAGCCCTATCTCTTGAAAATTTAGATAAACTGACTGATGAAGAACTGAAAGAGATTATATTAAAACACATTGAAAAACGATGCGTACTTGAAAAATCTCTTTTTATATTAAGTGAAGACCTGGCTTTCAGTAGTGAGCTTTCAATAAGGGTTATCTCTACTGTTAATAGAATTCTTTATAAAATCTATTTTGATATTGATTTTTACAGATTTATTGCATATTGTTTTGATGAGTTTATAAGGATAATTCCCGCTGAAAATATTTCATTTATGGAAAAACATCCTGATTTAAACTATCTTATTTTAAAAGTTGGTTCAGGAAAGATTAAGCTCAGAAATTTTAAAACAAAAATATTTGATATTGATGACAGTCTTGCCGGGAGAGTTTTTAAGAAAGGCCATTTTATGTATATTGCAGATATCAAAAAAAATAAAAAATTCAATTTAAGGCTTTCAACTCTGCCAATAAGGTCAGTTCTTTCTGTTCCAGTAAAAATTCAGAATGAGATTGTTGGAGTAATTAATTTCTCACATCCAGATACCAATGCTTTTAATGAATCCTGTATATTCTTTTTTATTTCACTGGTGCATCTTTTTTCTACAGTCCTAACAAATTTTAAACTTTACAGAGAAAATCTTAAATTTAATGAATATCTAAAAAAAGAGGTTCAACGACAGACATTAGAACTTCAGAAGCTTAACAAAAAGCTTTATAAAGCTTCAATAACAGAGTCCCTTACAGGAATACCCAACAGGCGATTCTTTTTTAAGAGGCTTGAGGAAGAGTATGCAAGATCTTTAAGGTATGGAGACAGCTTCTGTCTTGTTCTGTTTGACCTTGATAGTTTAAAAAAAGTCAATGATACATTTGGACATCCTGAAGGTGACAGACTTATAAAACTTTTTTCAAAAATATTAAAAAACAATACAAGAAAAGAGGATATTATAGCCCGCATTGGAGGGGATGAGTTTGGCTGTATTCTTATTGGTGCTAGTTTGCAAGGAGCAAAAAAGTTTGCCGAAAACATAAAAGAAAGTTTCAAAAGCAAATATAAAAAAACTTCTGTTAGTACAAGTGGTGCTGTTGGCTGTATGGGGACAGGATTATCTTTTTATAAGAGCTATAAAGAATTTTTTGAAAAAGTTGATAGAACCCTTTTCCAGGCTAAAAAAAGTAAGGATACAATAAAAGTTATTGAAACAGATTGAACAAATATGATAAATTTTAAACTTAATGCAAAAGGTCTTTGACCTTTTTAAAACACACGCCCTGAAAATTCTCTAATGGTCCTTACAGGGTTAAGGAGGATGGGCGGAGGTAAAACCATTTAGGAGGATTTTATGTCTGTAGTTTCAATGAAAGAGCTTCTTGAAGCAGGTGCTCACTTTGGTCATCAGGTCAAACGCTGGAATCCCAAGATGAAGAAGTACATTTTTGCGGAAAGGAATGGTATTCACATAATTGACCTTCAGAAAACTGTTAAAGGACTTGAAGAAGCTTATGAGTTTTTAAAAAATATTGCATCTCAGGGAGATGCGATCCTGTTTGTCGGGACAAAAAAACAGGCACAGGAAGCAATAGCTGAGGAAGCAAAGAGAGCTGGTGTTTTTTATGTAAACCATCGGTGGCTTGGAGGTATGCTTACAAATTTTTCAACCGTACGAAAGAGTGTTGAAAAATGGCAGAAAATTGAACAGATGAAGGAAGACGGAAGTTTGTATTTACACACTAAAAAAGAGATTGCGAAGTATGAAAAAGAAAGACAGAAGCTTGAGTTAAACTTAATCGGAATTAAAGATATGATGGAACTTCCAAAGGTAATTTATATTGTAGATATAAAGAAGGAAAAAATAGCTGTAGAGGAAGCAATAAAGCTTGGAATTCCGATAGTTGCAGTTGTTGATACAAATTGTGATCCTGACCTTGTTGATTATGTTATTCCTGGAAATGATGATGCAATCAGGGCAATAAAGCTCATAACATCAAAGATGGCTGATGCAGTATTAGAGGGCAAAGAGATTTTGTTGAAGAAACTCGAAGAAGAGGCAGAAAAAGCAGCAATCAAAGAAAAAATACTCCAGGAAGAGGAGTATCAGAAGTCAATGGATGAATACATCGAACAATAAAGGAGGAATTCAGATGGCCATAACTGCTCAAATGGTAAAAGAACTCAGAGAAAAGACAGGTGCTGGAATGATGGAATGTAAAAAAGCACTTGAATCTTCAGGGGGAGATTTTAATAAAGCTATTGAATTTTTAAGACAGAAAGGACTGGCAACTGCTCAGAAAAAAGCATCAAGAAGTGCAACAGAAGGTATTATAACTTCCTATATTCATATGGATAAAATTGGAGTTATGCTTGAACTCAACTGTGAAACAGATTTTGTTGCCAAAAATGAAGAGTTCCGTCAGCTTGCTAAGGATATTGCAATGCACATTGCTGCCTCAAATCCTCAATATATAAAGAGCCAAGATGTGCCAGAAGAAGTTGTAGAGAAAGAAAAAGAAATCTACAGAGCTCAAATTACGGGAAATAAACCACCACAGGTTGTTGAAAAAATTGTTGAGGGAAAACTTGAAAAATTTTTTGAAGAGATGTGTCTTCTCGAACAGCCATTTATCAGGGAACCTGAGAAAAAGATAAAAGACCTAATTACTGAAAAAGTTGCCAAATTCGGTGAAAATATTATTGTAAGGAGATTTGTAAGATTCCAGGTAGGTCAGTCACAGAGTGAGTAAAGCTTGTTTTAAAAGAATACTTTTGAAGTTAAGTGGTGAAGCCCTGATGGGAGAAAAGGGTTACGGAATTGATCCAGTTACAGTTAACTATATGGCAGAGGAAATAAAAAAAGCTTATGAACTGGGTATTGAAATCGCTGTTGTAATTGGTGGTGGTAATATTTTCCGAGGGGTTGAAGCTGCTGAGCAGGGGATTGAAAGGGCAACGGCAGATTATATGGGAATGCTTGCAACTGTAATTAATGCACTTGCCCTCCAGAATGCTCTTGAAAAAATTGATGTTAATACCAGAGTGCAGTCTGCGATTGAGATGCGAGAACTTGCTGAACCATATATCAGAAGAAAGGCAATAAGACATCTTGAAAAGGGTCGTGTTGTAATATTTGCAGCTGGAACAGGTAATCCATATTTCACAACCGATACAGCAGCAGCTCTAAGGGCAATAGAAATCGGTGCAGATGTTATTATGAAGGGAACAAAGGTAGATGGGATATATTCATCTGACCCTTTTAAAGATCCGAAGGCAAAAAAGTTTGATAAGCTTACTTATATGGATGTTATAAGAGATTCACTTAAAGTGATGGATTCAACGGCAATCACTCTCTGCATGGATAACAATCTGCCAATTGTTGTATTTAATATCCGCAAATATGATAATTTAAAGAAAATAATTTTAGGGCAAAAAATAGGAAGCATTGTTTTAAAAGAGGTGCAATATGCAGGAGTTCAAGAAGAAAGCTAATGACAAAATGACTCAAGCATTAGAAGTATTTAAAAAAGATTTGAGTACTTTTAGAACAGGGAGGGCTTCATTAGGGATTCTTGACAATATTAAAGTTGACTACTATGGAAACGTGGTTCCTCTAAATCAGGTTGCTACGCTTGGAATACCAGAACCAAGGATGATAACAATACAGCCATGGGAACAGAAAATGATATCCGAGATAGAAAGATCAATAATGAAGTCTGACCTCGGACTTACTCCAATTAATGATGGGAAGATGATTAAAATAGTTATTCCAGCCTTAACAGAAGAACGTAGAAAACAGCTTGTTAAAGTTGTAAGGAAAAGAGCTGAAGAGGCCAGAGTGGCAGTAAGAAATATTCGCAGAGATATAATTGAAGAAGTAAAAAAAAGTGAAAAAGAAAAGAAGATAAGTGAAGATGACTCTCATAGACTACAGGAAGAGATACAGAAAATAACAAATGCTTTTATTGAAAAAATCGATCATTTGCTTGAACAAAAAGAGAAGGAAATCATGGAGGTTTAAATGGATACAGAACTGGAAAGAAGGACCAGATTAAAAAAAATGCTCAACAAAATGAAAGAACAGATTCTTCAGGAAGCAAAAGAGGAGATGAAAAAATTTCAAACCGGAGAAAAACGTCAGATTGCAGAAGCAGTAATGGATGATGCTGATTTAAGCGCTATTGACATTTCTGAAGACATAAGCTTAAAAAAATTAAGTACGCACAGGGACATTCTTAAAAAAATAGAGGAAGCATTACAAAAACTTGAAGATAATACATATGGAATATGCGAGATGTGCGGAGATGAAATCCCGGAGGAGCGATTAAAAATTCTTCCATTTGCAATATACTGCAGAGACTGTCAGGAAAAGATAGAGATGATTGAAAAATTCGAAGGAGAAGAAAGCTAATAAACTATTCTTTCCAGAAAAAGTCCATTGGGAGGAGCTGTCTGTATTGAAGATGGTCTCTTCCCGGATTTTAAAGCCTCTTTGATATTTTCACTGCTTAATCTTCCCTTTCCAATTTCAACTATACATCCAATAATATTTCTTACCATGTATTTTAAAAAACCATCTGCTTCTATGCGGAGTTTAATAAAATTTCCCTGAACTTTCATATCCATAAAACAGAGTTCATTGAATGACTGCAAACTGAAATTATAAACTGTTCTTATTTTATTTTTAACATCTGTACTTCCTGAGAAAGCTGTAAAATCTACTGTTCCCTTGAAAAGTTTTAATGAGTATTCCATGAGTTTTAAATCAACTTTTCTTGGGTAATGCCAGACATATCTATTAATAAAGCATGAGCATTCTTCATCAAGACAGATAAAGTAAATGTAAGATTTTCTTTTTGCTGAATACTGAGGATGAAAATCAGGTTCAACTTCTTTAAGGTCAATTACTCTTATATCTTTTGGTAATAGATGATTTAGTGCTTTTTTAAGAATATCTAATGACATCTTAATTTCACCCTTGAATGAAGCCACCTGTCCTAGTGCATGAACACCAGCATCAGTTCGACCAGCTCCACGAATTTTTATCTGTGTTTTTAATATTTTTGAGAGCGACTCTTCTATGACTGTTTGTATTGTGTTTTCCCTTTTCTGTCTCTGCCAACCAGAATAGTTTGTGCCATCATACTGAACTGTCATCATAATCTGAACCATAGTTTAAAATTATAACATCCTGTTAAAATAAATTATGCAAAAGACAGGAACAGCAAATCTTCCGCTTCACAGTGGAAAAGCTCCTCAATGGTTATTTAAAAGGATGATATCCCTTTCAAGAACAATAATTGAACTTATGGTTATTGAACTTGGCAGAGAGGAAGTTTTGCGCAGACTTTCTGATCCATACTGGTTTCAGTCTCTTGGATGTATTCTCGGCTTTGACTGGCACAGTAGTGGAGTTACCACAACAGTAACAGGAGCGATTAAAGAAGCCCTGAGAGGGGTTGAAAATGAGCTTGGATTATTTGTGGCTGGTGGAAAGGGTAAAAGAGCATTAAATACTCCTCAGGAAATCATAGAGTATGCTGGAAAAGCAGGATTCACGCCGACAGAATTTATCCATGCAAGCAGACTTTCAGCGAAAGTAGATAATGTGGCAGTCCAGGACGGTTTTAATCTTTATCATCATACCATTGTTTTTACTCCAGAAGGACAATGGTGTGTTATTCAACAGGGAATGAATGAAACCAATCTTATGGCAAGAAGATATCACTGGCTCAGTTTCAGTGTTGAAAGTTTCGTTGAAGAGCCTCATGAAGCTGTCTGCTGTGATATTAATACAGATACTCTAAATTTTACAGCAAAAGAGGCTATTGAATTAAGAAAGACTTCTGTTTTGCTTTCCTGTGAAAAACCTGAAAAGCTTGTAACTGAAATAGAAAAAATAAAAGAACTTAATTTGCCAAAAAGACATGCTGTAACAGTTCATGATATAAATCCTAAAAATCTTTACAAAATTTTTCTTCAAACCTATGAAAAACAACCCGAAGATTTTGAATCTCTTCTTGAAACCAGGGGAGTTGGCGCGAAAACACTACGTGCACTAGCTTTAACTTCCGAGCTCATTTATGGAACTCCTTTAAGCTTTAAAGATCCTGCACGTTACAGCTTTGCGCATGGAGGAAAGGATAAAATACCATATCCAGTAAATAAAAATGTTTATGATAGAACAATAGATATTTTGAAAAAAGCCATTGAAAAAGCAAAAATTGGACGCACAGATAAGTTGCAGGCTTTTAAAAGATTAGTAACACTAATGAAGTAGCTGGCAACTCATTTCCTTCTGAAAAACTCATTAAAGTTTATACCAGAATTACGAGGTTATCTCTGTTAATTACTTCGTCAGAGTATTTATAACCAAGAATTTTTTCAATTTCAGTCGATTTTTTACCTTTTATCAGTTTGATTTCACAGGAGGAATAATTAACCAGCCCCTTCGCAATTTTTTCTCCTTTTTCATCAATGCAGTAAACGGCGTCTCCAACATCAAAATCTCCTTCCACTTTTTTTATGCCTGAGGGAAGAAGGCTTTTTTCGTTCTTAACCAGGGCCTTTGAAGCTCCCTCATCAATATAAAGAGTTCCTTTTGACCTGGCTGCATAGGCAATCCATCCTTTACGAGATGTTACACCATGCACTGAGGGTTCAAAATAAGTGCCGATTTGTTTACCACTTAAAACTGCCTGGATGTTTCCATATTTTCTCCCACTTACAATATGAACAGGAATTCCAAAGGATGTTGCTTTCTTGGCAGCAATAACCTTTGAATACATTCCACCAGTGCCAAAACCTGTCGAGGTGGGTTTTGCTATTTGCTCAAGTTCTTTTGAAAATTCTTTTACATGTTTTATTATTCTAGCATCAGGATTTTTTTTAGGATCTGATAAGTAAAGTCCTTCAACGTCTGAGAGAATTATCAGATGATTTGCTTCAATAAGGCCTGCAACAAGAGCAGCAAGCTGGTCATTGTCTCCAAATTTTATTTCATCAGTGGCAACAGTATCATTTTCATTGATTATTGGTATTACTTCCATTTCAAGAAGTGTGAGAATTGTATTTTTTGCATTAATATACCGTACTCTGTCACTTAAGTCATCTCTTGTGAGAAGAATCTGGGCTATGTGCTTTTTGTATTTTAAAAAATACCGCTCATACATCCATATAAGAAGTGGCTGTCCAACAGCGGCAGTTGCCTGCTTTTTTCGAACTTCTTTCGGTTTGGTTGCAAGTCCGAGTTTTTTCAGTCCTGAAGCAATTGCGCCTGATGAAACCATCACAACTTCAACTGAGTTATTATGAAGCTCGCTGATTTCACGTGCAAGAGATTGAATTCTTCGCTGATTGATTTTTCCTGTCTTATCAGTTAACAGATTGCTACCTATTTTAACAACAATTCTCATTTTTTATTTACTCTTTCAGAAAGATAGTTTAAAAGTTTATCAATTCCTTCCTGTTTTACAGCACTTATTGCAAAAAAATCAATCGCCTTTTTTTCACAGTATTCTCTGAGTTTATTAAGCCTGTTTGCCTTATGAGCCAGATCAATCTTTGTTCCAGCAACTGCAAGAGGTTTCTTTATTAGAGAAGGATTATAAAGTTCAAGCTCTTTCTGAATTTTTTCGAAATTTTCCACAGGATCTGAATCAATAAAATCAGATACATCAACAAGATGAAGAAGCAGAGATGTTCTTTCCACATGTCTCAAGAATTGATGTCCAAGACCTGTCCCTCTATGTGCTCCTTCAATCAAACCTGGAATATCAGCAACAACAAAACTCTGATGATCACCGTATTTTACAACTCCTAAAACCGGAGTAAGTGTGGTGAACGGATAATCGGCAATCTTCGGTTTAGCAGAACTTATAACCGAGATCAATGTTGATTTTCCTGCATTTGGAAGCCCTATTAGACCAACATCAGCAAGTAGTTTAAGTTCAAGGATTATCCATAGTTCCTCGCCTTTCTGCCCTGGTTGCGCATATCTTGGTGCTTGATTTGTAGAGGTTGCAAAATGCGTATTTCCAAGACCACCTCTTCCTCCTTTAGCTATTACAATGGATTTACCTTCTTCATCAAGGTCTGCAATAATTTTATTTGTTTCCATATTTTTTATAACTGTTCCAACAGGTACTTTTATTATTAAATCTTCGCCATCTCTTCCTGTCATATTGCTTCCTTTTCCATGTTCACCGCTTTCTGCTTTATATATTTTTTTATATCTATAATCAAGAAGTGTATGAAGATCTGAAGAGGCTTTTATTATTACATCTCCTCCTTTTCCACCATCTCCACCATCTGGTCCACCACGAGGAACATATTTTTCTCTGCGGAAGCTTACACATCCTCTACCGCCGTCTCCGGCTTTTACATAGATTTTAACGTAGTCAACGAATTGCATATAGAAAGAAATGAGGGTGGCTTACTTATATAAGCCACCCCGCGTTTATTGGGCAGGTTCTGAGACTGGATAAACGCTTACCTTGAGTCTCTGTTTATCTTTTCTTTCAAACTTTACAACTCCATCAATAAGTGCAAACAAAGTGTAATCAGATCCAACTCCAACATTTGATCCTGGATGAAACCTGGTTCCTCTCTGACGTACGAGAATATTGCCTGCTTTTACAATTTGTCCACCGAATCTTTTCACACCAAGTCTTTTAGACTGACTATCTCTTCCGTTTCTTGAACTTCCAACTCCCTTTTTATGTGCCATGTTTATCCTCCTATAATTTCCAGTACTTTTATTTTAGTATACCACTGTCTGTGTCCTTTAAGCTTGTGCATGGCTTTTTTTGAAGGGGGTCTGTAAATAAGCACTTTTTTGTCCTTTGCCTCATCAATCACTTGAGCTTTCACTTTAATACCTTCAAGATAAGGCTTCCCTACTTTCAGTTCATCATCTGATTTAAAAAGTAAAATCTTATCAAAAACAACTTCCTGTCCTGGTTCTAAACTAAGTTTTTCAACTTTAACAGTATCTCCAGCTTTAACTTTCAGTTGCTTTCCGCCGGTTTCTATAACTGCATACATGAAAACACCTCCTAAGGAATTACTTTATTTAATGGATATTCAACAAAACCAGATGCTCCTGCATCTTTGAGTTTAGGAAGAAGCTCTCTAACCTTTTTTTCATTTATGATGACCTCTATTGCATACCAGTCTTCATCATAAAGTTGTGAAATTGTAGGAGAGTGTAAAGAATTGAGCAAACTGAGAACCTTTTTTAGAGAATCTTTAGGCACGTTCATTTTTAGTCCGACTTTCTCTTCAGCGAGTAAGGCACCCTGAAGAAGCATCGCGATGTCCTGCATTTTTTTCTTCTTCCACTGATTTTTCAGGGTATTCTTATTTGAAATAAATCGGGTTGTTGACTCAAGAATTACATCAATTATGCGCAATTTGTTGGCTTTAATAGAACTTCCTGTTTCTGTTAGATCAACTATAGCATCAGCAAGATAAGGAGGTTTAACCTCTGTAGCTCCCCATGAAAAATAAACCTCAGCTTTAATTCCTTTTGATTTTAAATATCTTTTTGTATATCCAACAAGCTCTGTAGCGATTCTTTTATTCTGTAACTCTTCAATACTTTTAATTGGAGAGTCCTCTGGAACAGCCAGAACCCATCTTACAGGTCTGAAACCCTCTTTTGCATATCTAAGCTCTGCAATCTCTACAACATCCACATTTTGTTCAAGGATCCAGTCATAACCAGTAAGTCCGCAATCTAAATATCCTTTTTCTACATAAACAGGTATTTCCTGAGCCCTTAAAAGCATACATGATATTTCTTCATCATCTATAACAGGATAGTATGATCGATGAGAAACATTTATATTATATCCAGCCTTTTTAAACAACTTTAGCGTTAGTTCCTGCAGACTTCCTTTTGGTAAAGCAAGCTTTAAATTTTTATCTTCCATTTTCTGTTGAAACCTCCAGAGTTACTTCGAATTATTAGTTTAAAATTTTTCTAAATTTTTCGTCAACTTGCAACTAAATAAGAATCATAGCAGTAATACGTCATGTTGGTCGACTTCAATGGTCTATTGGAAATACAGACTCTCAACGAGCACTCAACAAGCATATGCGTAGCCATTTATTATTATGATATAATAGCTTTCATGTATATTAAAAAAGGCTATTTTGGACAGTATGGTGGGAGGTTTGTGCCTGAGACTCTAATGCCTGCTTTAAAGGAGCTTGAGAGGGCTTTTTTGAGAGTGAAGTTTGATAAAGAGTTTTTAGATGAGTTTGAATCACTACTTAAAGATTATGTTGGTCGACCTACACCACTTTATTTTGCAGGTAGGCTGACAGAATATCTGAGCGGTGCAAAGATATATCTAAAAAGAGAAGACCTCGCACATACAGGAGCGCACAAAATAAATAATGCACTTGGACAGGCTTTACTTGCAAAAAGAGTTATGAAAAAAGAAAGGATAATCGCTGAAACAGGAGCGGGTCAGCATGGGGTAGCCACTGCAACGGGTGCTGCACTTGTAGGACTTGCATGTGATATCTACATGGGAACAGAGGATATAAGAAGACAGCAGCTCAATGTCTTCAGAATGAATCTTCTTGGTGCTAAAGTTATTCCAGTTGATACTGGTTCAAAAACACTCAAAGATGCAATTAATGAATCTTTGCGAGACTGGACAAAAAATGTAAGAACAACGCACTATGTTCTTGGAACAGTGTTTGGACCACATCCCTATCCATTACTTGTTAGATTTTTTCAGAGCGTAATAGGGAAAGAAGCAAAAAAACAGATACTAAAAAAAGAAGGCAGACTTCCATCGCTCCTTATTGCATGCGTTGGTGGTGGAAGCAACTCAATTGGACTTTTCAGCGAATTTTTAGATGATAATGATGTTCAGATGACAGGTGTTGAGGCAGGTGGTAAAGGCATTGAGACAGGGCTTCATGCAGCAAGATTTGCAAGTGGTAATAAGGGAGTTTTTCAGGGATGTTTGAGTTATGTTTTAGAGAATGACGATGGCAATATTCTAAAAACTCACTCTGTATCCGCAGGGCTTGATTATGCTTCTGTTGGCCCTGAACATGCTTATTTAAGGGATACAGGAAGGGTCAAATATACGCATGTAACTGATGACGAGGCATTGGAGGCTTTTGAGCTGTTGAGCAGCCTTGAAGGCATTATTCCTGCTCTGGAGTCAGCACATGCTGTGGCTGAGGCAATAAAGGTTGCGCCAAAGATGTCAAAGGACTCAATAATCATTGTAAACCTCTCAGGCAGAGGAGATAAAGATGTTCAAGAAGTAGCGAGGATTAAAGGAATTTCTATATGAAAGGTTTTTCTGTAAGAAAAAAACTTGAGGAAATAAAAAAGCAGGGTAGAAAAGCATTTATTCCGTATATTATGGCAGGAGACCCGGATCTTGAAAATACTTTAAGAAGGATCAAGATGCTAACTGATGCAGGTGCTGACATTATCGAGCTTGGCGTTCCCTTTTCAGATCTTCTTGCTGATGGTCCTACAATTCAGAAAGCTTCTGATAGGGCATTAAACGCAGGAGTAACATTAAGAAAGATATTAAAATTTCTTCAAGAGTTTAAAGAGGAAATACAAACTCCTGTAATCCTCATGAGTTATTTAAATCCTGTTTTCTGTTATGGTATTGAAAAATTTTTCAATGATGCATCCAGTGCACGTATTTCAGGCGTGATATTTCCTGACCTGACAGTTGAGGAATCCCGGATATACATGTTTTATGCCAAAAAATACAGTATTGATACAGTTTTTTTAGTTGCACCAACATCAACACCTGAGAGAATAAAAAAAATTGCCCGTTTTTCAACAGGCTTTATTTATTATGTTTCAATAACAGGAATAACAGGCTCTGAGCTTATACTTGATAAAGCATTCAAAGAGCATATAGACTATGTGAAAAGTTTTGGTAAACCGGTATGCGTTGGATTTGGAGTTAGCAAACCAAAAGAGGCAGCTTATGTATCACAATTTGCTGATGGTGTGATTGTGGGAAGTGCGATTGTGAAGATGTTTCATGAAAAACCTGAAGAAGCATACGAATTTATAAAATCTTTAAGAGAGGCTATAAAATAAATGGCATGGTTTAAAAAAAAAGAATCCAGAATAGAAAAAAAAGTAAAAATTCCTGAAGGATTATGGGTCAAATGTGAAAACTGTAAGGAAATAATTTATCGTAAAGAACTTGAAAATAACTGCAAAGTTTGTCCCAAATGTCAGTATCACTTCAGGATTTCAGCAAAAGAGCGAATTACTCTAATAACAGATAATGGAAGTTTCACTGAACTCGATCCTGATCTCAGAAGCCATGATCCACTTGAGTTTAAAGATACGATGTCCTATAAAGAGAGACTTCTTGAAAATGAAAAAAAGACAGGGCTAAAAGAAGCAGCTATTTATGGCGATGCCAAGATCAATGGAAGAGATGTAGTAATTGCTGTTCTTGATTTTGCATTTATGGGTGGTAGCATGGGAACTGTTGTAGGAGAAAAAGTTACAAGAGCTGCAGAAAGAGCAATCTCAAGAAAAGTTCCTCTGATTATTGTTTCAGCATCTGGTGGTGCAAGAATGCAAGAAGGAATGTTTTCGCTTATACAGATGGCAAAAACTTCTCAGGCAATTGGCAGAGTTAAGGAAGCAGGGCTTTTATATATATCTGTTCTGGCAGATCCAACATTTGGAGGGGTTACAGCATCATTTGCAATGCTGGGAGATATCATTATAGCTGAACCTAAAAGCCTCGTAGGATTTGCGGGACCAAGAGTTATTCAAGAAACCATCAAACAACAGTTGCCTGAAGGTTTTCAGAGAGCTGAATTTTTGCTGGAACATGGAATGGTTGATGTAGTTGTGACAAGGAATGAGTTAAAAAACACAATACATAAAATTATTAATATATTTATGCCTGAAAAATTAATTAACATTGATTAATCAAACTCATGGAATATAAAGAGACAATAAATGAGCTTTATAAAAGAAGAACTAAAGGAATAAAGCTAGGACTTGACAGAGTTTTTTCTACACTTGAACGACTCGGTAATCCTCAAAAAGAATTTAAATCTATTCATATTGCAGGGACTAATGGTAAAGGCTCAGTTTCTAAAATAATTTATAATTTATTAAGAGCTCATGGATGCAATGTTGGGCTTTTTACATCGCCTCATCTTACAAGATTTACAGAAAGAATTGTTGTTAATGATATTGAAATATCCGAAGATGATATTTTAAGACTTATTGAAAAAATCAAGCCTTATTCTGAGGATCTTACATTTTTTGAGTATATAACTGTTATGGCATTTCTTTACTTTAAAGAAAAAAATATTGAATACGCTGTTCTTGAAACAGGAATGGGAGGAAGACTTGATGCAACAAATGTTGTAAATCCAGAGATTTCTGTAATTACAAGTATCGGCGTTGATCATCAGAAATTTCTGGGTAATGATATAAAATCCATTGCATTTGAAAAAGCAGGAATCATAAAAAAAGGCATTCCTGTGGTTTCCTCAAACCAGCAGGTTGAGGTTGAAGAGTTATTAAGACAGAGGGCAAAACAGTTAAATAGCGACTTTTATATCTATGGTAAAGATTTTTTAAGTTTCTTGAATAAAATGAGTTTTGAAGGATTATGGTTTGATTTTTGTTTTTTTAAAAACTGCATACAGAAAAAAGTTGACTGTACTGTTCAACCTGAAAGGGATTCTAAAAGGATTTTTTCTCTATTCCTTCCCCTAACAGGCTTTCACCAGCTTGAAAATGTATCTGTGGCTTTGGAAGCTTTTATTCGTTCATATCCTCAGTGGAATGAAGATTCTATAAAAGAGGGGCTTAAAAATGTAAAAATGTATGGAAGACTCGAGGTTATTTCTCATGATCCACTGATTATCCTTGATATTGCTCATAATCCTCATGCAGCGAAAAGTCTTGTGAGTTCTCTTAAGATGCTTACAGATAAAAAACCGGTTGTTGTTTTTGGAGTAATGAAAGATAAAGATTTTAAAGGAGTTATAAAACATTTTGATGGTTATGCACATTCTTTTTTCTTTACAACTCCTGCTTATGAAAGAGCATTAAAGATTGATGAGTTTTTATCGCAACTCAATGGAGATTTTCGGATACAAATCTCCTGTGTTACTGACTCTGAGCAAGCATTTAAACAAGCTTTAAATGTTTGCAGGGAAAAACCTCATCTTTATCTTTTATGTACAGGTTCATCTTACCTGATCGGTGAAATAAAAGAGTTTTTCGGTGAAAAGTCATTGCATAAAGGATTGGGCGAGTTGTTATGAAAGTGCTAATTGTTTTACTGGTTCTTTTTCTGCCCTGCCTTGCATTCTCAATAGAGATAACATCAGATACACTTGAACATTTTGATGAAGAACAGAAATCTGTTGCAACTGGAAATGTTCATATGGTTGATCCAAATTTTGAGATGAGAGCTCAAAAAGCAATTTACTACGAAAAAACAAATGAGGTAGAAGCATACAAAGATTTTTATTACAACGATTCAACAATGACTGCCTGGGCAGAAGAGGGTAAATTCAATATTGATAAAAAAACTGCTCTTCTTAAAAATGCTCTAATTCATATAAAAGATCAGGATTTCTGGATTAGAGCTCAAGAAATTGAGCGATTAAGTGAAATAAAGTATAAAGCCAGGAAAGCTAAAGTTTCAACCTGTGAGCCTGAGCCAGACAAGTCTCAACCATGGTGTTTTACAGGAGAATTTGTAGATTTTGTTGTTGATGACGCGGTGGTATCAAAACTCAGTACATTTCAAGTTAAAGATGTACCTGTTTTATTTTCTCCTATATTTTCTGGACCTGGAGGAAACAATCGTAAATCAGGATTTCTACCTTTAAAATTTGGTAACTCTAATACACGTGGATTTCGCTTCAGTCCTGCTTACTACCTTGTTATAGACAGTAATAAAGACGCCACTTTTTATCTTGATTATTTTTCAAAAACCGGACTGGGCAAGGGTCTTGAATATAGGTATCTTGATTTTGATACAAAAGGTATGTGGCATGTTTATAATATCAATGATAAAGACATTGACAAAGACTTCTTTGAAATCCGAGGTATTCATGTTCAAAAATTTAGAGGTATTGACCTTCTTGTAGATGTGAACTATGTGAATAAAAAGGATTTTTATAGGGAATATGGAGATACTCGTCAGATTTCAAAAACTTTTCTTTTTAAAGATTATGGCAAAGATCTTTCTGCTGAATACGACCGATTTCTGCAGTCCTCAGTTGAGCTATCTGTTCCTGCAGTCCAATCAAGATTTTATTTGCTCGGTCAGGCATGGAAAGATTTAAGATGGGACGGGGAAAGTCCACCTTTAAAAACCGAGCTCGGCTATGTTGTTTCTCCATTTAAAATTGGTCCTTTCACTGCAAATTTTAACATCAATGCTGGAGAATTTTATAAAGAAGACGGGCTTAAAGGACAGAGATTTCAGATTAATCCCAAATTGAGCTATACGATGGGAGACAGTGTAAGGCTAACTCAGACTTTAAGTGCCAGATCAATTTTTTATGACCTTACCCATACTTCGCCTTATGAAGATACATCGCACAGAGAGATGTTGCAGTACGATGTAAAGGGATCTATGAGGCTTTACAATCGAAATGAAAACTTTACACATATAGCTGAGCCATTTGTTGAAGGAGTTTTCATAGAAGTTAACAATAAACCACCAGTTTTAGAGGAAGCAGAATTTATTGAGGATACATCTCTTATAAGAGCAGGAGTGTATAATAAATTAATTTTTAGAAAGTTTACTCTTGAAGCAAGAATTGCTCAGGTATATGATTTCAGAGCCAAAAACGACTGGGACAATCTTTATCCTATTTTGTTTGAAACAAAACTTTCTTTCTGGAAAATAAGCCTTGGATTTGATACATATCAGAATATAACAAAAAAAAGAACAGAAACATTTAATAACTGGATAGGTTTCAATCCTGATCCAACAACATCTATATCATTGGGTCATAGATACACAAGAGATAATACAGTAAGCCCGTCTTATCTGTGGGCTCCTACAATAAGAGGACAGTACCGTGATCAAGGAGATACAGGAGGAATAAATAATTATTCAATGACAATTGTTAAGCAATTAACTGAAAAATGGTCATTTGCTGGCAATATAAACTATGACAAGAAACAACATGGAGAAAGATTGAGAGATACATCGCTTGATGTAAGATATGCTGAAAAATGCTGGGCAAGTATTGTATCACTGAAAAGAAAACCCATTTATAGAGATGGAAGAGAGACATCAGAGTTTAGTTTTATCATAAGTTTTGAATTGAAAGGATTGGGTGGTCCGATAAAACTTTTATGAACGCAGTTTTAATTCTTGATAAACCAAAAAGTATTACAAGTCAGAATGCGGTAACTGAGGTAAGAAGAATTCTAAAAATTAAAAAAGCCGGCCATTCTGGTACACTTGATCCAATGGCAACAGGAGTACTGCTTGTCTGTCTAAATGAAGCCACAAAGATAACTTCAATGCTTATGGATCTTGAAAAAGAGTATGTATTTAAAGCAAGGTTTGGTGTGGTGACAGATAGTTATGATGCTGAAGGGAAAATAACCAGAGTGGTGGAAAAATTTGATCTTAATAGGAGAGATATTGAAAAAATAATAGAAAAATACATCGGTGAAATAATGCAGATCCCTCCAATGTATTCAGCCGTAAAAGTGAATGGCAGTCCTCTGCATAAGTTTGCAAGGAAAGGTGTAGAGGTCGAAAGAAAACCCAAGAGAATTTTCATTAAATCAATAACAGTAGAGAAGTTTCAGCCACCTTTTGTTACGTTCAGAGTGATATGTGGTAAAGGAACATATGTAAGATCTCTTTGCTATGATATAGGAATTGATGTAGGAGTGGGAGCGCATATTGTGGAGCTTGTACGTACACGAATTGGAGAGTTCAAAATAGAAAATTCAATTAATTTAGAGCAGTTGCGATTATTTTGTTCATCTGAGCATAGTAGGAACTCTTCTCATTTTTTGAAAAGCATTTTAACCATAGATGAGGCATTGTATTTTCTTCCTTCGCTTACAATACAGGATGCATTTGCGAGCAAATTTTTAAATGGAAATTTTATTAAAATAACAAGCGGGATTTTACCTGCTGGCTATGTAAAAATAAAAGATAAAATCGGTAGAATATTAGGAATAGGACTCAGTAATGGCATAATAATAAAACCTGAAAGAATCATACGGGAGGCCAATCAATGATTACGAGGTATACAAGAAAAGAGATGGGACAGATATGGAGCATGGAGAACAAATTCAGAAAATGGCTTGAAGTCGAGATTGCTGTCTGTGAGGCATGGGCTGAGCTTGGTAAAATTCCAACAGATGCTTTAAGGCAAATCAAACAAAAAGCCAGTTTTGACATTCAACGAATTGATGAGATCGAAAAAACTGTAAAACACGATGTAATTGCCTTTCTTACATCTGTTGCTGAAAGTGTTGGTCCGGTATCAAGATACATTCATATGGGACTTACGTCTTCTGATGTTGTTGATACAGCACTGGCTTTGCAGATAAAAGAGGCATCAGATCTTATACTCAAGGATCTTATTAAACTTAAAGAAATCTTCAAAAAAAAGGCTTTCCAATATAAAGATACTGTTTGCATGGGTAGGAGTCATGGTGTTCATGCAGAGCCAACATCATTTGGTTTGAGATTTGCTCTCTGGTATGAGGAAACCAGCAGAAACATTGAAAGAATTCAATCGGCAATCGATAGAATAAGTATTGGAAAAATTTCAGGAGCTGTTGGAACATTTTCCAATATACCTCCAGAAATTGAAGACATTGCGCTTCGTAAACTGAATTTAAAACCTGAACCAGTGGCAACTCAGGTTGTACAGAGAGACAGACATGCTGAGTTTTTAAGTGTTCTTGCCTTGATTGCAGCATTAGTGGAAAAGGTTGCACTGGAAATAAGGCATCTCCAGAGAACTGAAGTTTTTGAAGCAGAAGAACCATTCACTGAAGGACAGAAAGGATCATCTGCCATGCCTCATAAAAGAAACCCTGTGGGATGTGAGAATCTGTGCGGACTTGCAAGGCTTGTTCGTAGTAATGCATTTGCAAGCTTTGAGAACATTGCATTATGGCATGACAGGGATATCTCTCATTCCTCTGTTGAAAGAGTGATTATTCCAGATAACTGTATTCTTGTTGATTATATGCTAACCAGACTGTATGGGATAATCAAGGATTTAAGAGTTTATCCTGAAAGGATGTTAAGAAATATCAATCTGAGTTATGGATTATACAACTCTCAAAGAGTGTTGCTTGCTCTTGTTGATAAGGGTCTTACTCGTGAAGAAGCATATAAAATCGTTCAATCAAATGCTATGCAGAGCTGGAAGGAAGGCAGATCTTTTATGGATCTGTTATTAAAAGATAAAGTAGTAAAAAAATATCTTGGTGAAGATGAAATAAAGGATATTTTTGATTTAAACTACTACACAAGAAATATTGAATATATCTATAAAAGAGTTTTTGAGTGATTTTAACCTATTCATGTTTGGTATTAATAATAAACTAATGACAGAATAGATTTAGAAAAATTTGACTTAAAGAATCTATAAATCGAGGAGGGTTTTATGAGTAGAGATATCACAAAAATCAGAAACATTGCAATTGTTGCCCATGCAGGTGCAGGTAATACAAAACTTGCAGAACAGATACTTTTTAAAACAGGACAGATTGACAGAGTTGTTACAGGCGAGACATCTGGAAAAGTAATTGATTATGAGCCAGAAGAACTTTCAAGAAATATGACTCTGAGCTGCAAGGTAGCTTACTGTGATTATAAAGATTACAGAATTAACATCATAGACACCCCCGGTTTTGTTAACTTTCTTGAAGATACGAAAAATGCTCTCAGAGTTGTGGATGGCGCTGTTGTTATAGTAAGTGCTCTTTCTGGTGTTAAGGCTGAAACAGAAAGAATCTGGAAATATTGTGATGATTATGATCTTCCAAGAGTTGTCTTTGTGAACAAACTTGATAAAGAGAATTCATCCTTTGATAGAGCAGTGGCGGAAATTGAAAAAGTTTTCGGACAGGAAGCAATTCCTTTAACCCTGCCAATTGGAGAAGGAGATAATTTAAAAGGCATTGTTGATTTAATTTCTTTAAGAGCGATACTACAGGATGGAAAATCTATAAAAGAAGCGCCAATTCCGGATGAATTAACTGCCAGAGTTGAAGAATACAGGAAAAAGTTTGTCGAAAAGATTGCAGAGCTTGATGACAGCCTTCTTGAAAAGTATCTGGAAGGTCAGGAATTGACAGAGGAAGAGTTAATAAAAGGATTGCACGATGCATCCATTGCAAGAAGATTCATTCCTGTTTTGGCAGGATCAGCATTGCTTGGGATAGGAGTTGATGCATTACTTGACAGTATAATACTAACACTTCCAGATCCCAAAGAGAGAGCTAATATTTATCCAATAAAGGGAATAAATCCCAGAGATGCAAAAGAAGCTATAAGACAACCAGATGAGTCAGAGCCTTTTACAGGATATGTTTTTAAAACTTTAGTTGACCCTTTTACTGGCAAAATTTCTTATATAAGAATATTCTCCGGTGTGCTTAAGGCTGATTCTAATGTTTTAAATCCAAATACAGGAACAAAGGAGAGAATCGGACAGATTTATTATGTAATGGGCAAGACTCTTAATCCATGTCAGAAAGCCGGACCTGGAGAGATTGTCGCAACTGTTAAACTTAAAGATACATTAACAGGGCATACACTCTGTGATGAAAATAATCCCATAATGCTTTCTGAAGTCAGATTTACAGAGCCTATTATATCCTTTGCAATTGCACCAAAAACAAGAGGAGATGAAGAAAAAGTAAGTGCAGGACTTCATAAACTCCTTGAAGAAGATCCAACTCTTAAGTTTGTAAGAGATGAGGAATCAAAAGATATGATTTTAAGCGGAATGGGACAGGTTCATATAGAAGTTGCACTTGAAAAACTAAAGAGAAAGTTCGGTGTTGAAGTGAATCTCATGGCACCCAAGGTTCCATACAGAGAAACAATAAGGGCGACTGCCAGGGCACAGGGTAAATACAAAAAACAGTCAGGCGGAAGAGGTCAGTATGGAGACTGTTGGATAGAAATAGAGCCACTTCCAAGAGGTGAAGGATATCAATTTGTGGATAAGATAGTTGGAGGTGTAATTCCACAGCAGTATCGTCCGGCTGTTGAGAAAGGAATTCTTGAAACAATGAAAGAGGGAATCCTTGCATACTATCCTATAATAGATTTGAAAGTCACACTTTATGATGGTTCTTACCATCCTGTTGATTCATCAGAGATGGCATTTAAGATAGCAGGTTCCATGGCTTTGAAAAAAGCATTTATGGATGCAAAACCTGTATTGCTTGAACCAATCATGAAGGCAGAAATTATTGTTCCAGATGAAACGCTTGGAACAGTAATAGGAGACCTCAATGCAAGAAGAGGTAAAGTTCAGGGAGTGGAACCTCAGGCAGGAGGTAATCAAAAGATAATCGCTCTTATTCCTATGGCAGAGATGCTCACATATGCAAATCAGCTTCACAGTATGACATCGGGAAGAGGAATATACTCAATGGAATTTTCCCACTATGAAGAAGTTCCATCACATATAGCACAGAAAATAATCGAGCAGAGACAGAAAGAGCGTCAGGCAAAGGTAGAAGAATGAAAAAACCCTGGGGTGGAAGGTTCAAAGATAAGACAGCGAAAATCCTTGAAGAATTCTCTGAATCAGTTTCTTTTGACAGGAGACTCTGGAAAGAGGATATTGAAGGCAGCATTGCACATGCAAAGATGCTGCACAAACAGGGCATCATTGATGATAAAGAGCTAAATCAATTAATCGAGGGTCTTCAGGAGATATCAAAAGAAATTGAAGAAGGAAGATTTGTATTCAGAACAGAGCTTGAAGATGTTCATATGAACATTGAAAGAGCACTTATTGATAAAATTGGCGCTACTGGCGCAAAACTTCACACCGCCCGCTCAAGAAATGACCAGGTTGCTACGGATTTAAGGCTTTATCTTCGGAAAGAAGTATCTGAAATAGTTGAGTTAATACATGCTTTACAGAAAACATTGATTAGTCTTGCTGAAAAGAATATTGATACATTAATGCCGGGATATACTCATATGCAAAAAGCCCAACCTGTGCTTCTTGGACATCATCTCTTAGCTTATGCATGGATGTTAAAAAGAGACCTCGAACGATTTAAAGAGAGCTTAAAAAGGATCAACCAGTGTCCTCTTGGTGCATGTGCCATTGCAGGAAGTTCTTTACCAATTGACAGGGAGTTTACCGCAAGAGAACTTGGATTTGAAGGAGTGATTCCAAACAGCATGGATGCTGTATCTGATAGAGATTTTGTTCTTGATGTTTTATATGCAGGTTCTGTAGTTATGATGCATCTAAGCAGACTTTGTGAAGAACTGATTATATGGTCAACAGATGAGTTCAAGTTTATAGAGCTTCCTGATAGATTCACAACAGGCTCGAGCATGATGCCTCAGAAAAAAAATCCCGATCCTGCTGAGTTAATAAGAGGGAAAACAGGACGAGTCTATGGAAACCTCATTTCACTTCTTACAACAATGAAGGCACTTCCACTTGCATATAACAGAGATATGCAGGAGGATAAGGAACCTGTTTTTGACACAATTGACACAGTAAACTTGAGTCTCAGGATTATTAATGAGATGCTTCCTGAGATTAAATTTCATAGAGAAAAATTGGAATCCTCTGCAGAAGATGGATTCACAACTGCAACAGACCTCGCAGAATACCTTGTACGAAAGGGAATACCGTTCAGGCTTGCTCATGAAATTACAGGAAAGATCGTTCTTCACTGTATTGAACATGGTAAAAAACTTTCTGAAATGAAAATAAAAGAGTTTAAAGAATTTTCCGATAAAATTGAAGAAGATGTCTATAATATTCTTACAGCAAGTGGTTCAATTGAAGCAAAAAAATCATATGGAAGCACTTCAAAACAGATGTTAATACAGCAGATAAAACTTTTGAAAAAAACAGCAGGATTATAGTGAGAGCATTTATATTTTTTCTTATTTTGTTTCTTATTGCAGGCTGTGGGAAAAAAATGGATCCAACACTTGAAGACTATCTTCAGCCATCGCCGGTTAGAGAACTCAAGCTGTCAGCTTTTACTGATAAAATTGTGGTTTCATGGAGTTATCCTGAAAAAAATAAACTGAAAATAAGCAGTTTTCTTTTGGAACGAGAAAGTGATGGGCAGAAAAAATCTCTGGGTTTTTTAGAGACTGACGTAAGTTCTTATGAAGATAAAGATTTCACTTTTGGGCAGACATATAAATATCGCATTTTTGCCGTAAATAAGAAAGGCATTTACAGTGATCCAGTTGAAAATATGATAGCAGCGAAAAAACTACCTGAAATTGAAAGGCTGAATTATCAAATAACACCTGATGGAGTGTTACTTTCCTGGAATCTTCAAAATGAAGCGCAATTTTCTGATGATTCTAAACATAAAGATTCAGACTCATTGATGTTTAACATTTACAGAATTTCAGCAACTAAAGAAAAAATAAAAAAAGGTTCAACTGATAAAAGCTTTTTTCTTGATGAAATGAGCTCTTCAATGTTTAAATCTTACGCATTAACATTTCTGACTTATTTTGTTACCCCTTATGTATCCACAGAATCTACTTACATAGAAGGGCAAGGAACTGAAATAACCATTCCTCTTGAAGAATTTATTCCTTCTGAACCACAGGAGATTTTTTGGACAGTCAATGAAAATGGAGTCTATATTTCTTGGAAAGAAATTCCGGAAAAATGGATTAAAGCATACAGAATTTACAGAATGAGTGAGAGAGGTTTTGTATTAATTGGTGAAAGTCTCATTCCTCTCTTTTTTGATTCGGATTATAAGAGGCTTGATAATGAAGAAATCAATCTTAAATATAAGATAACCGTTGTCGGTCCTGCTTTTGAAACCCAGGGAGTGGTGATTGATGTTAGGTAAATTTTTTAACATATTGATTATATACCCCCTGCAGGAATCGAACCTGCGACACCAGGTTTAGGAAACCTGTGCTCTATCCTACTGAGCTAAGGGGGCTAAAAAAATTATAGCAAAAACCAAATTAAAATTCCAAAAAACCTAATGAAGATAGTGTGCAGGTTTTTGAGTTTAAATATAAATGTTAACAATGCCGGGAAATATGCTTAATTGACAAATTGGTCCTTTTTAAGGTAATTTATATTTTTAATGCTGATAAAAATTCTTTTGAGGTGATGAATAAAAATGAGGACAGCATTTGTAAAGAAAGAAGAAGTTGATAGAAAATGGTATGTTTTTGATGCTGATGGACAGACGCTTGGAAGATTTGCATCAAGAATTGCAAAAATTTTAATGGGGAAAAACAAACCAACTTATACTCCAAACGTGGATGATGGAGATTTTGTTGTTGTTATTAATGCTGAAAAGGTCAAAATAACAGGTAAAAAACTTACTGATAAGGTTTACTATCATCATACAGGATATATTGGTAGTCTTAAATCTGAAACTCTTAAAGACAGATTGGCAAAAGAACCTGAAGAAGTGATTGTTGATGCTGTATGGGGCATGCTTCCCAAAACAAGACTGGGCAGGAAAATGATTAAAAAATTAAAAGTTTACAGAGGCTCAGAGCATCCTCATAAAGCTCAAAAACCCGAGCCTCTTAAAATAAGTTAGATTTGAGGTGAAAAATTATGGCTTCAATTGATAATTTGGCTACTGGAAGAAGAAAAAGGTCAGTTGCAAGAGTTATTTTGGTGCCTGGCTCTGGAAAAATTACAGTAAATGATAAACCCATTGAGGAGTATTTCCAGAGAGAAACTTTAAGAATGCTTCTTTATCAGCCTTTTCATGTGGCAGGAGTAACAGGCAAATATGATGCAATTGTCAATGTGGATGGAGGTGGGTTGAGTGGTCAGGCAGGAGCAATAAGGCATGGAATTGCAAGAGCTCTGGTCAGTCTTAATCCAGATGTCAAACCTAAACTTAAAAAAGAAGGACTTCTTACAAGAGATCCAAGAGAAGTAGAAAGAAAGAAATACGGACAGCCAAAGGCAAGAAAGAGATTTCAGTTCTCAAAGAGATAAAATGCTCAGAGTTTTTATATGTGGTGGAAGTGGTTATACTGGAAGCGAGCTCTTACGAATTCTTGCAGGGCATGATGATGTTGAAATAGTTGGTGTTACTTCAGAAAAATCAGCAGGGGTAGCTGTGAATGAACTTTTCCCTGCTTTTTTTATTTATAAAAACCTTGAATTTGAAAATCTCAAGCTTGAAGAAATCAGAAATAGAGCTGATGTTTATTTTCTTGCTCTTCCACATGGAAAATCCCAGGAAGTGGCATCTGCTCTTATGGATGCTGGAAGAAAAATAATAGATCTCTCTGCTGATTTCAGAATTAAAGATGCATCAGTATATGAAACATGGTATAAAACTCAACATTTATATCCGGAATTGCTTGAAAAAGCAGTATATGGATTGTCCGAGATATACAGAGAGCAGATTAAAAAAGCTCAGCTCATAGCTAATCCTGGATGTTATCCAACAAGTGTAATTCTTCCGCTTTATCCTTTTTTAAAAGCAGGATTGATTGAACCAGACACAATTGTTGCAGACTCAAAATCAGGAGTGTCTGGATCAGGAAGAAAGGCTGATATCAGTATTAGTTTTTGTGAGGTAAACGAGGACTTCAGAGCCTATAATATAGCAAAGCACAGGCATACTCCTGAGATCGAGCAGGAATTAAGCAGTATAGTAGCTAAACCTTTAACTATTGATTTTACAACACATCTGCTTCCTTTGAATCGTGGAATTTTATCAACAATTTATGCAAAGCTGAAAAAAAGTTTGAAGACTTCTGATGCAATCGATATTCTCAAAGAATTCTATCAAAACGAACCATTTATTCATATAATGACTGATGGACAGCTTCCATCCATCAAATATGTAAGGGGAACAAACTACTGCTTCATAACCGCGGTGGTTAATCAGAGAACCAGGCGATTAATTCTTATCTCAGCAATAGACAACCTTATAAAAGGTGCTTCAGGACAGGCGGTGCAGAACATGAATATCATGTTTGGGATTGATGAAACAAAAGCTCTTAAGAATCTTGCACTAATTCCGTAATCACACCTCCACCGAGAACTTTTTCACCTTCATAAAAAACAGCACTCTGTCCTGGTGTTGGTGCAAACTGAGGATTATCAAAGGTTATTTTAAGCCGGTGATTGTTAATCAGAGTAATACTGGCTCTTTCTGGTTTCATGGCATAACGAATCTTTACTTCACATTTGAATTTATTTTCTGCTGGTTCACAAAGCCAGTTAGAATCGTCAACATAAAACTCTCTCATATAGGCATCTTTTCTGGATGCAATGTAAACAGCATTTATAGATGGTTCTATCTGAACAACATAGGCAGGATATCCAACTGAAACACCGATTCTCTTTCTCTGGCCAATTGTAAAGAGATGAATTCCTCCATGCTGACCAACTGTTTTACCTGTTGATTTTTCAATTATAGGTCCAGATGCGGCCTTCATCATCTCATAGTATTTTTTTTCTCTTAAAAAACATATTTCTAAGCTTTCCTCTGCCACTTTTGAAGGAAGGTCCAATGTTTCGGCAATTTTTTTTACTTCATCTTTTGTATACTGTCCTAATGGAAAAATAATATGATTTAGCAGTGATTTATCTATTCCATATAAAAAATAAGATTGGTCTTTTTTATTATCAACACCTTTAAGTAGAAAAACATTGTCATTCTCCTTTGAAATTCTTGCATAGTGTCCGGTTGCAATAAATTGGGCTTTTGTTAAATCCGCTAGTTTTGCTAAAACATGAAATTTGATATATCTGTTACATATAATACAGGGATTTGGAGTGATTCCTTGTGAGTAACCTTCAAAAAAAGGGTCAATAACTTTTTCTTTGAAGTATTCTCTTAAATCTTTAATATGAAGCTTTATTCCTAAAAACCTTGCTGTTTGCGCGGCTAATTCCAGATTGGATGGATTATCAAAAAGCACGAAAAATACTCCTTCCACAGCCATTCCCTGCTTTATCAATAAATAGGCTGCAGTAGAAGAATCAACTCCTCCACTCATTGCAACGACCACTTTTTTCATTTTCATTCCGGGTGCTATAATTTATTATAACTGGAGAGGTGCCAGAGTGGACGAATGGGGCGGTCTCGAAAACCGCTGTGGTGTAGACCACCGAGGGTTCGAATCCCTCCCTCTCCGCCAATTTTTACTTTCTGGATTTTGGCAGAAATTTTGGACAAGGTATGCTGCGCTCTCTGCGAGGGCTCTCCAGCCGATTTTAGGTGCAAAATTAAATTTTTTGTCTTTGTTCCGCAAAGCGGAATGCTAGAAGCGGGCTTTTCTTATTAGAAATCAAAAAATTTGTTATCATAAACTTGTTGAGAGAAGTATAACATATTTTTATACTCTCAAAAATAGGATACTATGGTAACTACTGGGGAAAATATAAAAAAATTAAGAACGAAGCAAGGATTAAGCCAAGATGACTCGGCGTGGAAAGCCGGGCTTAAATACTCTACGCTCGCAAAGATTGAGGGTGATTTTGTAAAGAAGCCTGGCGTTCAGCTAATAGCTAAGATTGCGAAAGCCCTCGGTGTTGCCATTGAAGATTTACTGAAATAAAGAACTTTGATCACTATGAGCGAACTTAGAAAAAAAGCATTCCAACTAATTATCTTTCTTGGGATTATTAGTTTGCTCGGCGACATTATTTATGAGGGTGCTCGCGGAGTAAGCGGACAGTATTTGCAGATACTTGGAGTAAATGCGGCAACGGTTGGCTTTATCGTGGGTTTAGGTGAATTATTGGGCTACCTTTTTCGTCTCGCTTCCGGATTTTTCGCCGATAAAACAAAATCATATTGGCTGTTTACCATAGTTGGATATGGCCTTTTAATATCCGTACCACTGATTTCTTTAACCGGCATATGGCAGATAGTCGCAATCTTGATAATTTTGGAAAGAATTGGCAAGGGTGTTCGCACTCCGGCACGTGACACTATTGTATCCCATGCGTCAAAACAAATCGGCAGTGGTTATACTTTTGGTATAGCTGAATTTATTGATCAGATCGGCGCGGTTATCGGGCCGTTGATTTTTTCCTTTGTGCTTGCTGGCGTTGTTTCCGGCCAAAACGTAATTGCCGCGTATCAGCAAGGATTTAGTTATACCTGGTTGCCTTATATTCTGCTTTTGGGGATGCTTTGGTTTACCTACACACGATTTAAGAATTCGGAAAAATTAGAAACGATTGTTCAGCAAAAAGGCGATGATGAAAAAAAATTGCCGAAAGTATTTTGGCTCTATGCTCTATTTGTTTTCATTACCACGGTCGGGTTTGTCAGTTTTGCTTTGGTCGGTTTCCATTTAAAAAAATATGGTATTTTGCATGACGCGTATATTCCCCTTCTGTATGCTACAGCAATAGGAGCGGTTGATGCTATTGCGGGTTTGGCCATGGGAAAATTATACGACAAGCTCAATAACCGTTCGGGGAACCATAACAGTGGGCTGGTATTGTTGCTTGCCATACCGATAACCTCTGCCCTCGTTCCGATTTTTATTTTTTCCAAAACATTGGGTTTTATTATTGTTGGAACAGTGCTTTTTGGTTTTGGCATGGGGCTGCAGGAAGTCATTATGAAAGCGGCGGTTGCCGATATGACCCCTCTTGCCAAAAGATCAACGGCATATGGAATTTTTAATTTTTCTCTTGGTTTGGCTTTTTTCATTGGCGGAACTCTCGCCGGGTTTTTGTATGATTATTCCATCCCAATCTTGATTATTTTTCTAACCGCCGTAGAGTTGATGGCTATTCCAGTATTTTATATGATGAAAAAGGAAATCAAATGAAGAATTTGCCGCCAAAGAACAAAATCTGTAAGATTTTTTTCGCGGGCTAACGCCTGAGAAAAACTTGAAATCGTAAATTGGCGGTACCTTTTAGACAAAGTCCGAACCTTTTTTGATGAACATCCGGAAGCTGACTTTTTGCCCGTCCGCATTGCTCGCTTCGTGAGCGATCCGATGATTTTTAGAATAGAAAAAAGATGAATGCTCTTATCCCGCCCTCGAGTACGCGGGCATTTAAAATTAAACTCCATAAAATTCTCTTTACATTATCAAAATAATTTTGTATCATAACTAATCTTGCTACAATTTAGTAGACACAGAGATAAGACTATATATAAAAATATATAGAGAGGTGCATAAAAATGATTAAAAGACTAGTTTTTTTAGTCTTTTCGATGATTTTTTCACTTCATAACTTCACCATAGCCTCCGAACCACCTGCTGACCCCATCCTTCGCATAGAAACAGGCATGCATACAGCAACAATAAGGAAAATCTCTATAGATGCTGAAAACCGCTATCTTGTAACAGGCTCAGATGACAAAACTATTCGTGTTTGGGAGCTATCAAGGGGGAGGCTCTTAAAGACTATAAGACCACCCATAGGAGAAGGAGATGAAGGAAAGATATATTCAGTTGCCATCTCACCTGATGCAAAGACCATTGCTGCAGGTGGCTCGACAGGATATGAATGGCATGGTTCTAATTCAATCTATGTTTTTAATTTAGAAAATGACTTACTTATTACAAAAATCACAGGTCTATCTACTATTGATCATTTAGCTTACTCAAAGGATGGCAGATTTCTTGCTGCAGGACTTGCCAATGGCATAATAATCTTCCATATTGCTGATACTGTAGCTAACGATAAAGTAGTTAAAATAGTGGATAAAGTAGTTACACAAGATCTGGCTTATGGGGGTAGTGTTTATGGTATTGACTTTGACATAAATGGTAGGCTTGTAGCCACATCTTATGATGGCTACATTCGGCTCTATGACCGGAATTTTAAGTCAATCAGAAAGGTAAAAACAAAAGGTGGCAAAGAGCCTTATGGTGTTAGTTTTTCACCTGATGGCTCTAAAATTGCTGTAGGATTTGGTGATTCAACAAAAGTAGATGTCTACTCAGGCAAAGACCTATCTTATCTTTACTCACCCGATACAGTGGGAGTTGATAATGGTAGTTTAATAAGTGTTACCTGGTCATATGATGGTAAATATCTTTATGCAGGAGGAGAGTACGAAAACAACATTTTAGAAAAATTTATCATCCGCCGTTGGTCAGGTGAAGGAAAGGGAAGCTACATAGACCTACCTGCAGCAGATAGCACTATTATGCATATACTTCCCCTTAAAAACAATGGAATTGTATTTGGGGCAGGAGAACCCTCTTTTGGTATATTTGATGCATCTGACAGAAAGTTAATTTACAAAACACCAGCTATTGCAGACTTTAGAGGTAACTTAGAAGAATTTCTTATATCCTATGATGGCTCAATAGTTAAGTTTGGATATGAAGTGTGGGGTAAATCCCCTGCCATATTCTCTGTTATTGAGAGGGGGCTTAAGATAGATGTTGATACTGTCTCTAAGGAATCTCAAATACTTAGCCCTTCTGTTAACTCTACAGAAGATTTAAGGATTACTGACTGGCAAGATTCATATAATCCCAAAGTAAATGGCATTGCTCTTAAACTTAAGCCTTATGAGTTCTCAAGAAGTGTTGCTATTTCACCTGATGGCACAAAATTACTTTTAGGAACAGACTGGAATCTTTACCTTTTTGACAAAAAGGGAAATCAAATATGGGAGGTCCCTGCACCTCAAATTGCGTGGAGTGTAAATATCTCTGGTAATGGAAAAGTGGCAGTTGCAGCCTTTGGCGACGGGACAATCAGATGGTATAGGATGAATGATGGAAAGGAAATTCTTGCTCTTTTTCCTCATAATGACAGAAAAAGATGGATTATCTGGACACCCTCTGGTTATTATGATGCCTCACCAGGAGCAGAAGACCTAATTGTTTGGCATATAAACAATGGAAACAATGCTTCAGCAGATGTATTCCCTGTATCAAAATTTAGAAACAAGTACTATAGACCTGATGTTATAGCGAAAATATTCCAGACCCTTGATGAAGGAGAAGCTATAAGAATTGCCAATGAAGAATCAGGAAGAAAGACCATAGCTGTATCAATCAAAGAGATGCTACCACCAGTTGTAACCATAATAAGTCCCCATGATGGAGAAGAGGTTTCAAAAAGTGAGATTACTGTAAGATTCAGCATAAGAAATCCTTCAGGTGAACCAGTAACAACTATAAAAGCCCTTATAGATGGAAGACCTGACTCAACAGAAAGAGGGATAAAAATAACAGGGAAAGATGAAAGCACCCAAGAGATAAAAATAACTATTCCAGAGAGTGATTCAGAGATATCGATCATAGCAGAGAATAGATTTTCAGCCAGTGAGCCTGCAACAATAAGGGTAAAATGGAAGGGAGAAAGAAAAGAAGAGTTTGCAATAAAGCCAAAGTTATACATCCTTGCCATAGGAGTAAGCAAATATCAGGACAAAACTTTAACCCTTCAGTATGCCTCAAAGGACGCCAAAGATTTTGTAGAAGCGATGAAAAAACAAAAGGTCAAACTTTACAGGGATGTGGTGGTAAAACTCCTTACAGATGAGAAGGCTACAAAAGATAATATCCTTGATGGACTTGAGTGGCTACAGAAGGAGACAACGAGCAAGGATGTAGCAATGGTATTTTTAGCAGGACATGGGGTAAACGACCAGGGAGGGAACTACTACTTTTTATCAGTAAATACAGACACAGAAAAACTAAAAAGGACAGGGGTAGCCTTTTCAGACATTAAAAACACAGTGGTATCATTGGCTGGAAAGGTGATTATGTTTGTAGATACCTGCCATTCTGGCAATGTAATGGGAGCAAAAAGGGGAATAGCCGATATTAATGCGGTAGCCAACGAACTTGCAAGTGCGGAAAACGGTGTGGTAGTCTTTGCTTCTTCTACTGGAAGACAGTATTCTCTTGAAGACCATGCTTGGGGAAATGGAGTGTTTACGAAAGCGGTTGTAGAAGGATTAAATGGCGGGGCAGATTATGAAAAAACGGGTAAGATTACTATAAACATGCTTGACTTATATATTTCAGAAAGAGTAAAAGAGCTAACACATGGAAAACAAACACCTACAACAACAAAGCCCCAGACAGTACCAGATTTTCCAATAGCAGTGGTTAGGTAAGATAGAAATGTCAATAAAGATGGCTGGACTTAAATGGGGGGATAAATGCTTAGAGAAGTTTTCATATTAGCAATTATTCTATTGTTTCCCCTTACTATTTTTGCTCAACCTAAAAGCGAGACAGAAAGACTATGGAAGCTTGCAGATAAGGCGTATAAAGAAAAAAAGATATAATGAAGCAATTTACTATTATGCGCAGTCTCTTTTTAAACTGGTAGTTATATGCTGAATTTTTTTAAGGGGGGAATGGTATTGATATCCTTTATTTTAAGTGACCATTTTTATGGCTTATGATTTTTGCAACTGCATCTGTTTTGTTTTTAAGTAACGGTTTGATCTTGCTACAATTTAGTAGACACGGGAATGCTGGGCAGGATTGCCGACTGTATGGCGACAATTAAAAACCGGTATTAGGATTTTCTTCAAAGAAAGTTCGAATCCCTCCCTCTCCGTTATTCAATGAATTTTCTGATTATCTTTTCTTCATACTCAGGGAAATCTTCAGGATAAAAAGGTCGTTTTCTTCCGATATTAAATTTAAGCAGTTTAAAGTTGAGCTCTCTTATTTTTTTTATTCGTTCCTGATTGTCATCTATTGTTTTAAGAAGCTCTTTTAAATCTATTATTTCTTTTCGAATTTCCATCTCCGGCGGAATATATCCTGCATTTTTAAGAACCTTATATGCAATTTTCAAGTCCTCTGGAACCCAGGTAAAGTCTTCCAGCTTAAGAGGCCTGCCTTTATTTGGTAAATCATCAAAGAGACCCTGTTCAATGGCTTCACGAATTTTTTGTTCAGCAATTTTTTCAAATATGTCCATTAATCTATAATTTGCAGAAAATATCTCTGCATTGTCAAATAGATCTCAATTATTTAAATATAAAGAAATTTCAGTGATAGTTGTGTCAAACACATTTATCTAAAAAATCTATCGATAAATCTTTATTAATAGGTAAAAACTATTTTACATATTGGCTGTATTTAAGTAAAATATTCAAAAAATTTCGTGGAGGAGTTACATGGAGGGATTTAAAAATTTCTTTGCTACTCGATGGGGCATTATTTTTGTTGGTCTTGTTATTGGAGTTCTCGCTCCTTTGCTTCAAAAATTTGGAAATCCTCCCAATATGGGTATCTGTGTTGCCTGTATGGAAAGAGACATAGCAGGTGCTCTTGGGCTTCATAGAGCATCAGTTGTTCAGTATTTAAGGCCTGAAATAATAGCTTTTGTTCTTGGTGCATTTTTATCAGCTCTTGCTTTTAAAGAATACAGGCCACGTGGAGGTTCAGCACCATTTATAAGGTTTATTCTTGGGATGTTTGCAATGATCGGTGCTCTGGTATTTCTTGGATGCCCATGGAGAACTATTTTAAGACTTGCAGGTGGAGACGGCAATGCAATATCTGGTTTGCTCGGGCTTATATCTGGAATATGGCTGGGAACAAGATTTTTAAAGGCTGGATACTCACTTGGAAAAACCCAACCTGCTCCGTCAAAGATGGCAGGAGTGGCGTTCCCTCTGTTAATGTTTGGTCTATTAGTTCTTTTATTCATTGACCCTCAGCCACCAGATCAGGCACGTGGAATGATTTTGTTTTATAGCTTGAAAGGTCCGGGTTCGCAACATGCTCCTTTAGCAGTGTCCTTATCAGCAGCTCTGCTTATAGGCATTCTTGCTCAGAGAAGCAGATTTTGTACAATGGGAGCATTCAGAGATCTGATCCTTTTTAAACAGGGTCATTTATTTTCAGGTGTAGCAGCATTCTTTATTGCAGCATTGGCTACAAATCTTTTGCTTGGACAGTTTAATCCAGGATTTGCAGGGCAACCAATTGCCCACACAATGCAGTTATGGAATTTTTTAGGAATGACCCTCGCAGGGCTTGCATTTTCACTTTCAGGGGGTTGTCCTGGCAGGCAGTTATTTCTATCAGGCGAGGGAGATGCTGATGCAGCAGTATTTGCTTCTGGCATGATTGTTGGTGCGGCCATTTCACATAATTTCGGACTTGCAAGCTCTCCAGCAGGAATCGGTCCAAATGGTGCTATAGCAACAATAATAGGGTTAGTTGTCTGTATAATAATAGGTTTAACTATGAGAAGGAGGTAACAAAATGAGCGAAACTATTGACGCAAGAGGTCTTTCCTGCCCTGAACCTGTTCTTTTGACTCTTGAGGCTATTAAAAAATCTGGCAGTGCTGAGATAGAAATTCTCGTTGATACAGATACATCAAAAGAAAATGTAATGAGAGCCGCTCAATCAATGGGATGGCAGGTTTTAGAGGTAAATGAAGAGAGCTCAGGTTATAAGATTAAAATCGGGAAAGAATAGATGAAATTTTTCAAAAATCTATTTAAAAATGAAAAAAAAGAATCATCTGCTGATCGTGGAATTCTTATATTTGAGAATACATCAGAGGTTATAAAAGCTGAAAATATTCTCAAAAAACACGGATTTAATGTGAAAGTGGTTGGACCTCCTGCTCATATAAGAAAAGGTTGCGATCTTGCGATAGAATTTCTTATCGTTGAAGCAATGGGAGTTCTGAATGCTCTTGAATCTCGAGATATTGAACCACTTGAGTTCTTGCCATCTCTGGAAGGTAATTTAAAACCAGTTGATCTTTTTCATGTTAAGGATTATGGAAATTTTTTGATGGTAAGAGCTGCAAATATGAAAATAACAATTCAGAAATCAACCCTGACAATAGTGAATATATCAGGTGGAGGATGTCCTGATGTTCCTTATCTTGCAGCAGAACTTGTTGGGAAAAGACTTGATAACGCACCTGAACCAAGACAGCTCGGACATACTCTCTGTGGCTATGCTCTTCAGTTGGCATATGATAAAATAAAACAACTATGCTTGCAGTCATAGGAACAGTGCCAGATGAAAGCTTCTATATTTTATCCGGACAAGCAGGGATAGAAAATGATGTTTTGGTTATTGATCAGAAAAGGATTTCAATTCAAAGAGGTACCCCTGCTTTAATTGCATCAGCATGCAAGATTCTTGAAGTTTTAAACAAAGAAAATCCGTATGTTTATCTTGTTGGAGATACCGGGAAAGGGTATGGAAGCAGGAAACTTTATGAATATTTTATCGAAGATATAAAAAAGAGAAGTTTTGACACATTGACATTTCACTACATCATTCCTGATGCTGACTGGTGTAACAAGATTCTTTTAGCTCTTGAGAATTTAAAACATAAGCCATTCTTAATTGCTGATGCAGGTTTTATGTATGCAGCAAAGATGAGTGGCAATGCTCAATCCTTTGATTTATTCACTCCAGATGCTGGAGAACTTGCTTTTCTGGCTGATGAAGAAGCTCCTCATCCATTCTACACTCGAGGGTTTCTGCTTCAGGATGAAAATAATGTTGAAAGGCTAATTCAAAGGGCATACATATATAAAAATGCAGCGAACTATCTGATAGTTAAAGGCAAAAAAGACTACATTGTAAAGGATGGCGAAATTATAGATGTGGTATCAGAACCAATTCTTGAAGAGCTTGAAGCAATTGGAGGAACAGGTGACAGTCTGACCGGAATAGTTTCAGCATTGATTGACTCCGGGATTGTACCAGATGAAGCATGTGTTCTAGGATCAAAAGTTAACAGGATTGCTGGAAAGCTATCCTGTCCAGATCCTTCAACTCAGATATATGAAATAATACAAAAAATTCCAGATGCTTTTATATCATTAATCAAATTAGAGGAGATGTAAACAGGCCGGGGTTTTTATCTGGTAATTTTCACTTGACCACTCAATATGTATATGATACACTTATGCATGAGATACAAAAATCTGATAATAATTTTTATACTGCTTTTTTCTACATTTGTATATGCTGAGAAGCTTCATTTTATACCAAGAACGGTTATTGTCTTACCTGAAACAAGTCTTGTAAAGATAAAATGGATATTAGTTCCAGGTGACAAAGACAGACCACCTGATGTATCAAGTGAAAACATTCAATTTGTTGTTGATTATAAGAACAATCCTCTAATAGCATATAGCGGGAAACTTCTCTTTAATCCGCTTAGTGGTTATATTGTGAAATTTAATCAACCATTTAAAGAAATGATATGCCTTGATAATGGTGTTTTAATTTTCTCAGATGGAAGGGCTGTTTACTATATTGATATTGATAATGAAAAATTAGAAAAAACAGACATCCCTCAAGCGTCTTTAAAACAAATTGCTACACTGCCTTTTAATGATGGAAGAATTTTTAAAGGTAGTGGTAATTCACTTTATGCAGTTGCCAGGAACTCAAAAACAGGCAAATACGAGATTTTTCTTTTTAATCCACTCAGAAAAAATTTTAATAGAATCCTTGTTTCTAATAAACCAGTAAATGCACTAACAGGAACTGGATCTCATCTGTTTTTAGCTACAGGCAGACAAATTGAAGAGTTTTTAAATGATAAACGCAGATTGTTTTATGAACATCCAAGAGAGGATATTTTAGAGTTGTTTTATTCAAATGAAGCTGGAGTTTTTTATAAGACATCACACGGTATAGGGTTTGTAAAAGATGGTAATTCTCTTGAATTTTTACAGAGTGATAATCCAGAAGTTTTCTTAAAGGGTGCGAGCATGTTTGTATTTTTCAGCAATGCTATGGCAGTTCTTGATCTTGTCAATCTTGATGATTTAAAAAATTACAGTTTTAAAGTATTAAAAATAGTCGATATAAATAAAACTTTTTAGGAGGGATTGAATGTTTAAAAAAATAGTTATATTAACCTCCTTTCTTCTTTTTATTCTTCAGCCAGCAATATCTTTCAGTGGAAGCGTTCCAATGCCAACAGGAAGAAGCTGTGATGGAAGTCAGATGCCCGATGGCACTTTTATTCCAGCTGGACAGGTAAAAGAGGTTACATACGGAGGTGTAAAATATCGTTGTGTTGGTTGTGGAAGTTGCACTCCAATAAGCGGTGGTTCTTCTACTTACACTCCATCAAACAGGCTTTCACCTTCCCAGCAGGCGACAATTGGAATAATGGGCTCTTTCTTAAGTGGATTTTTTGGAACACTTTTTGGTGGAATGTTTGATGACTCGGATTATGATGCTCAGAAACAGAGAGAATATGAAGAACAACAGAGAAAACTTGCAGAGGAAAAAAAGAAACAGGAAGAACAGAAAAAACAACTTCTGTCCAAATATAACCAGCTTATAGCACAGGCAAAAGCTCAGACGCAAACAACTCAGAACAATCCTACTCAATCCCCTTTCACATTTCAGACTCTTGGTGGACAACTTACACCTTTTCAATGGCAGTCTCCTTCAAATGTTCAAACATCTTCTTTACCTGATCTTAATTCCTCTGATGAATCTATAAGAGCAAGCTCTGATTTGAACAATATTCTTGGAAATGTTATTCAGGAAAAGATTACAGAAGGCATTGAGGAAAAGATTGAAGAGCAGGGAGAAAAGATTGTAGAAAAACTTAACGAAAAATACAACAAAAATTTTGGTTCAAAGATTTATGAAAATGGACTTCCAATCATGAAAATCGCAATTACAGCAAAAAAAGAAGGATTACCGCAGGCTGGCGCTGAAACAATAGATTACGCTGTCTCTCTTATTCCGATGCCTACCATTCAGAGTGAGGTTTCTGATGTTGGAAGAAAAATATATACAAAAGTGGCATTCTGGGCAGTGGATAAGTTTTTAACTGAAACAGAGAATGCGGGTTCTATGCTTGGTTTTGATTTTAATAAAGATGAGTTCTGGCAGAATTTTGAAAATGATATGAATACAGGACAAAAAATAGTTTATAACTGGTTGAAAGGTGATTAAAATGAAATTTTTAAAAATCCTTGTAGTTTTTGTTATTCTTCTGTATATTTCAGGATGTGAACCTGTCAGGGTTACCACAAAAGTTAATCCAATTGAAATAGAACCTCCAGAGGAATCTGTAACAGTTAAAAAAATTCCATATGATGCAGTCGTTATTGTTGATGAAGATAAAACATACACTGCAACTCAATACACTTCTGATACCATTCATGATGTTGTATTTCCTTCGGGAAATCTTCTCAAACAGGCTTTGCCGATTTATTTTGACAGGATGTTTAATAAAGTTAAATACGAAAAAAGTATTTCTACGCTTCCACAATCCAATACTCTTATAATTGTAGCCTCTATGTGGAATATGAATTTTAAAGAAGACTGTTGCCAGCCTCTTACTCTGGATGTTGGAGTAACTGCTGGTTTTGATATTTGGGACAGCGACCTTATACCTATTTCCATGCCTTTACATTCCTCGGGTTCTGGTAAAATTTCTAAATCAGGATTGTTTTCATCCCTTGATAATAAAGAATACGCTCAAACTGCTTATCAGGCAATCTTAAATGCAGTAAAAAACGGCTCTGCACTTATCTATGATTCTGTTCAAAATCCACAGAAAGTTTTACTTAATGCAAAGGATGAAATAAATAAAGAGCCTTCTAATATATCTGCATATAAAGTTGTTGCCAATCTTTCTCTTAAAACCGGTGACATTGCTCAGGCGCTTGCTGCTTCTCAGATGGTTGTTCAGTTAAATCCAAAAGATATTGATGGTTACATGCTTCTTTATAAGTGTTATATGGCACAGAGAAAATATAAAGATGCAATTGCACAACTTGAACAGGCATTTTCATTAAATCCAAAGAATGCTCTTGTAATGATGAAACAGTCTGATTTCTATATTGAAAGGAAGAAATATGACAGAGTAATTCAGATTATTAAAAAATATATTTCAGAAAGACCTGATGATAAAAATGCTTTTTCAAAACTGGCTTTTCTGTATTTCAGAGTTGGAAATTATAAAGATGCTATATCAACATCTGAAGGATTGCTCAACTCTCTTTCTTTTTCAGGAATTGGAATAAGTATCAAAAAAGATAATGAAGCACTACCAAAGGTTATGTCCATACAGTCAAACAGTCCGGCTTCAGAATCCGGGATAAGAGTTAATGACGAAATTGTAGAAATTGATGGAATATCAACGAAGAATTTAACTATTAACGATATAGTGAACAAACTAAGAGGACAGGATAGAACACCAGTTACTCTGAAGATAAAAAGAGAGGAAGAACTAATAAATAAAACTCTTATAAGGGACACATTCTACACCGATCCTTATCAGGCAGCAACAGCGATGAGTCTGATGGCTCTTTGTTATCTGGAACTTGGAGATAATATCAATGCTCAGAAATTCATAGATAGCGCGGTTAAAACTTATCCAAAAGCAGTACTTACACAAATAGCAATTGCCAGCCTTATGATTAAGGATGGACGATATGACGAAGCAATTAAAACTCTTTCCGATGTAAAGCAGAATGATTATGCTGTTTTTCTCTTAGCAGTAGCAACCGCAAAAAAGGGAAACTATGAGGACAGCATAAAGATATACAGAAATGTCTCTGACTCTGATAATATCTTTATTGGTGAAAGGGCAAAAAATTCATATTTTGAAACACTGACACCATATATGAAAGTGCTGGAAGAAAAAGCTATTGAATATGAAAGAAAAGGTCAGTTAAGTTCAGCATTGAAAGAATACAAAAAAATGCTTGAATTGGCAAATCAGCAAAAAGCTCAATGGATAAGAAGCAGAGTTGCAAGAATAATTACAAACAATCCATCTGTGGTTGATATGACAGGAGCTGCAAGACAGTACTATCTGAATGCAGAGGTTCTGTTTACAAACAACAAATTTGAAGAGGCCATTACTGAACTTGATAGAGCAAAAGAGATTATACCTTTTAATCCTCAAATTTATTTCAATAAAGCTCTGATTTATGGAAAACTTGCTGATTATGCACAGGCTATTGAAAATATGGAGATATTTCTTCAACTTAATCCCACTGCCCCGAATACTCAGACAATAAGAGACCAGATATACAAATGGAGATTTCTCCTTGAAAAAGAGCTCTAATTTATTAATCATTTTCTTATTCCTGATTGCAGGTTGTGTAGCACAGTCAAAGGTTCAAACTGAAGGTGATTTTCAGATAAAAAAGTACAGGACAGTTAATGTTAATGTGCTCTCTCAAATGCCAGTGTGCGAGAGAGAATGTCAGGAAGAGATTGAAAAACTTAAAAACTCACTAGTTGAGAACCTTAAACAGGCAGATCTATTTGAGAATGTTGGATCAGAAATAGCGGATTCTGAGCTTATAATAAATGTAAGGATTACTGAACTACTCAGAGTTACATCGAAAGATCGATTCTGGTTAGGTGCAGCTGCTGGAAGAGCAAAGGTTACAGGTACAGTAGAATTGTTCGATACATATCAAAATAAAATCATCGGAACATTTCTTGTCGAAGGACAGTCTTCAGGAGGAACTGTATTTGCAGGAGGAACACAGCAGGCTATAGAAAAATTTGTTGAACAGCTGGTTCATTTCATGCATGAAAAAATAATTATTTAAAACGATTGCCTTAAAAAATTACTGCGACAGCTTTTTGAGCAAGAAAAAATCAAGTCCCAGGATGATTAAAACAGGTCCCATAATTAAAAAGAATGGATTTATATTAAGGAGCAAAACAACATAACTTAACATATATTTTAAAAAATACAGAGATGTTCCGCCCATAACTGCAAGTACTATCTCATGTCCTAATTCGCCTCGTGAAGGGACTCTATCTATAAAGAAAGGTAAACACAGTAAAATCATAGCCATTACAGTAAATGGAGTGCTGAATTTCTGCCAGAAAATAGAAAGAGCATAATCATAATTTTCACCTCTTTTTTTTAGATCGTTTACATGCATTAACAATCCGCTTATAGATGCTGTTTCAATAGGTATGGATATGAATTCTTCATCGAATATCGGTATTGTAAATTCGATTGTTTTCTTATTATAAAAATTACTTTCAATTCCGCTTTCTGTAAATTTTTTTTGAGTAACATTGTTAAGCGTTAATTGTTTTCCATTTTTTATATCACCGCTTCCAGCATGAATTATTGAAACTAAACCTCTTTCATTATTGTATTCATAAATATGTATTTCCTCTAAAATATTTCCTGGTTTTATTTCTTTAATGTTTATAAAAGTATTAATCTCTTTTGCCCAGAAATCATGCTGTTCAAGTATAAGATTTTTATTTTTTGTGATAGCTGCAGCCTTAATTCTATTGGCATATTGGTCAAGAAATGGAGTGAAGAATTCCATTATAAAAAATAGAACAATAACAAAACATAAAGAAAGTTTTATGAATACATTAACAATAAACTTATTTGTAACACCAGCTGCTTTCATGGCGATTAATTCGTGATGCCTTATCATGTTTTCTAATGTTACAATGGTTGCAATAATTGCACTCATTGGTGAGAATTCTGCCATTCTCCCAGGTAGGGTTAGTATTACAAAAAGTACAGCATGTACTAAACGAAAGTCTCCTTTCCCAACAGAGGGCAGTTGGTCTGAAAATACCATAAATGAAAACAACATGGCGAGAATAAACGTTACAACTAAAAAGATATTTATATAACTTATATATATGATTTTGCTTATTAATTTAATGCGGAGTTTGATTCGCATCAGTAGAGATACTCTTTTTTATTTTTGATTTTTATGTAAATATATACTACTAATAAAAGAGCAGTTAACGAAAAAGTCCCTGGCAATGCAGGAAACAAACTGCGTTTAACCCACTCTTCAACAACATCATAAAGATTGTAATATAAACCATATATCAAGATGGCTAATATTAACTTTTGAGAACGTCTTTTAATCCTTGGAGAAGACCTCGAAAGAGCTGTTGAGAGCAATCCCAGGAAAAATGTCATAAAAGGTATTGTTATTCTCCACTCCAGTTCAACTATGCTAACATTAGTTTTTTTCTGTAAAAGTTCACTAATCGACATTGCTTTTGTTTTATACTCAACAGCCTCATTATTGCTTATATCAATATAAGTGGTTTCAAACTTTGCAAAACTCTCCTTTTTGGTTTGAGTGTTATATAGATACATAGTGCCATCTCTTAAGATAAACAGCCCACTTTCATTATTGATATATCCACTTTTAGCATAAATTAACTCGAGAGTGTTATCACTTTTTATTTGAAGAAAAACATTTTGCAGGATATTGTCTTTTGTCTTTTCATCAGCATACACAATTTTGCCCCCATTTTCGAATGAAACAAAGTGTCCTGGATTTATCTTGGAGATATCAAATGCTCGTTTAGAGTAAAATTCCAGATAATAAATATTTTTATATGCCCATGGTCTTATAACAAAACCCTGAAAGGTTGCGAATATAGCTACAATGATAGTTAACATGATTACAGGCTTAAAAACCTTTGCTGAGTTAGAACCTGAAGACAAAATAGCAGTCATTTCATTACTATCATCCATCTTGCTTAATACAAGAGTGCAGGCTAAAAAGAAGGAAAGAGGGATTAATACTTCCAGTGATAGAATATTTTTGAAGAAAATAAGCGGTAATAATACTGATTTTGTTAAAATACCTGTTGCAATTTTCTGTAAGAACTCATAAGTACTGAAAATTAACATAATGAGAAACAGCAACAAGAGTATAAACAAAAATGGTTTAATGATCTCAATGATGATATATTTGTATAAAATGGGAAGTTTTAATTTCTTATACATCACTATGAGATTGTGCTATTCTTTTTATAATAATGTAAAATTTTATCATTTTAATTTTGAGCAATCTTTTTCACCCGGATAAATTCATTACAGACGAAAATCTTTACCAAGATAATAGTCTCTGACTTTCTCGTGGTTAATTAAAGAAGAGGGATCACCTGACGCCAGTATACTGCCATTGTACATGATATATGTCTCATCTGTTATTGATAGAGTTTCTTTTACATTGTGATCTGTAATCAGAATACCTATATTTCTTTTTTTGAGATCAAAAATCATATGTTTGAGTTCTATTATTGATATAGGATCGACTCCTGCAAAAGGTTCATCCAGTAAAATAATGTCAGGGTTTAGCGAAAGAACTCTTGCTATCTCAGTTCGTCTGCGCTCGCCTCCTGATAACATGTAACCCCTGGAATCTTTTACTGATGTTAATCTGAAATCCAGAATTGACTGTTCTGTTTTTTCTTTAACATAGTTGGAATCCTTATAGCGTAACTCCAGTATTCCATAGATGTTTTCAAATACAGTGAGTTTTCTAAATATAGAGGATTCTTGAGGTAAATACCCGAGTCCTAAAAGTGCTCTGTCATATATGGGCATATTTGTTATATCCTTATCATAAAATGTAATAGTTCCACCATCTGCTTTAATTAAGCCTACTATCATATAAAATGTCGTTGTTTTACCTGCGCCATTTGGTCCTAACAAACCAACAATCTGTCCTCTCTGGACACTCAGACTAACCCTGTCAACAACACATTTTTTTTTATATATTTTTTTCAGATTTTTAACAACAAGAGACATTTTGCAGGTTATCCTCTATAGTTTTTTCAATTTGTTTTCTTTCTATGGTGTGGCCATGTCATTTTAATATCTCCTTTCATAACTCCAATGCCTTTATTTATATCAAAATCATACGTGCTGTTTTCTCCTCCACAGAATTCACCCTTATTATTTATAGAACCCTTAATATTATTTCTCAGTGTAACCTCTTTATTTTCAATATATGTACACTTATCAGCTGATGCGTAAATATCAACATTTTCAGTTTTATATTCAATGCTGCAGTCTTCCAGTGATTCGAGATTCTGGGTATCTTTATTAAGATATGCCTTTTTTGCTTTTATCTTAATTTTGGCACCTGAATCTAATGTTCTATCCAGTACGATATTATTTATTATAATAACTGATTTATCTCTGCTTTCTTTTTTTTGAATGAAAGCAATCATTTGTTGCATCTTGTAGGTATAAATTAAAGCAATTGCTATAACTATTAAAATTATTGCAATTATTATTAATTTCTTCAGTTTTTTCATCTAAAAGACAGTATAACTGTCAATTGTTTTTTAAGTTTAACTACTTTGGGGTTTTTATATGGAATCATCACACTAGCTCTGTAAAAAGAGTTCTGCTGAAAGAAAAGGCATTATTTGATATATCTCATTTTCACGTTTAAATATAGTAAACATTTAACATTTTGCAATATTTATTTGCTCAATAAAAAATAGATATAAGATTATCCTACCATTTTCAATATCTTTTTTCAACAAATTGAACCTGAAAGAAAATTACATGAACCGACATTTCTGCACTGCGATAAGTTGATGATAAATAAAGAAATTAATATCTAAAATTTATAAATATAGATAAAACTTGAATCAGAATACCGAAAATATTCAAAATTAAAGAATGCTTTTAAAATTGGAACACAAAAACGAATCTGCATTTGTTCTGAACAAATCACTGACATTCTTTATGGCTGTTATCTGCGGAGTTACAGTGGCGAATCTTTATTATATTCAACCACTTGAAGCACAGATTGCCACAACATTTCATGTCTCAGAAAATGCAGTCGGTATTGCAGTTATGCTTACTCAGATCGGTTATGCACTTGGTCTTTTACTGTTCGTGCCTCTTGGAGATATAACTGATCGTCGAACTATGATCTTTAGAATGTTACTTATCGTAGCTGTGGCATTGATTGCTACAGGATGGTCACCAACCTATGAAGTAATGCTTATTGCAACATTTACAGTTGGTCTCACCACCATCATACCGCAGCTAATTGTGCCATATGCAGCTCAACTTGCACAGCCAAAAGAGCAAGGAAAAGTCATAGGAAAAGTGATGAGTGGTCTGTTGGTTGGAGTTCTTCTTTCAAGAACCTTCAGTGGAGTTGTTGGCTCTATTACCGGATGGAGAACCGTATACTTTATTGCCGCCTGCCTGACATTTCTTCTGGCATTCATCATTCATTATACTTTTCCTAAAACTAAACTAAAGATAAAGATGTCATATTATAAGCTTCTTAAGTCCATACCTGCACTTATTAAAACACAGCATCACCTACGTGAGGCTTCGTGTAATGGATTTTTTATGTTTGGATCATTCAGCATTTTCTGGACGTCTCTTGTGTTTTTTCTTGAAACTCCGTATTTTCACATGGGAGCACGTGAAGCCGGACTACTGGGATTAACAGGAATTGCAGGTGCAATTGCTGCTCCTCAAATAGGTAAATGGGCTGATCGGATAGGTCCGTATTTTACTGTCAGGATCGGAATTCTATTGTCCACATTTGCCTATATCTGTTTTCTTATTTTTGGATTTCATATTCTTGGATTGATAGCAGGAGCCATTATACTCAATATTGGAAATCAATTTGCACAGGTTTCCAATATGACATTGATTCAGAGCATCAATGATGAAATTCGAAGTAGAAATCAGGCTGTTTTCATGTTTTTTTATTTCATTGGTGGTTCTTTAGGGTCTTTTTTGGGCACTCTGTGCTTTCAGTATTTTGGATGGTACGGTGTTTGTGGAATTGGCTTGTTATTTCAGATAACTGCAATTATTCTTTATTTTTATGTTTAGAATGCATTCACAACATAAATTAAGATAAAAAGATCAGATAAAAGAAGAGGATGTGACAGCTATTAAGTGTTCTTCATTAGCCATTATTATGGTATCACATCCTCTTCTTGAAAAAATATACCTGCTACGCAGCCAGCTCCAGAATTTTTGCTATAACTTCTTTAGTATATGTTTTTAAACCCCATTTTGTTGCCAGAGATACAGCATTTTCAGCTATTTTATCAATATCCGCTTTATCAATGTTTACCTCTTTTAAGCGAATAGGTGCACCTATTTCATGAAAGTATTCTTCAAAGGCGGTAATTGTGTCTTTGGAGTTAGTTTTACCGAATACCGCTTTCCCAAAACTGGCCAATCGTTTGGATATATTTGATTCATTATATTTAAGCCATGCAGGAAACACTATTGAAAGGCTTGCTCCATGAGCAATATCATACAATGCTGACAGGGAATGACCCATCATGTGATTTGGAAATTCGTAATTCCCAATACCTGCAGTAGTTAATCCATTAAGTGCAAGTGTTGCAGACCACATGAAATTAGCTCTTGCATCATAATCTTTTGGATTTTCCAGAATTTTCTTTGTGGTTGCAATAATGGTTCTTACAAGTGTTTCGACAAATCCGTCCTGTATCGGAGTGTTTGGATAGGATTTTGTAAAATAGCCTTCAAGCAGATGCACTATGGCATCAACGCTACCATTTGCCACCTGATTTTGGGGTACTGTATATGTATTTGTGGGATCCAGTATTGACACTTTTGGAAACAGGCTAACGGCCTGAATATTAAACTTTTGTTTTGTGGATTCGTTAGTAATCACGGCTCCAGAGTTCATCTCAGATGCTGTTGCTGATAATGTGAGCACCACATAAATTGGCAGTGCCTTTGTGATTTTGGCTTTATCAACAAAGAAATCCCAAACATCACCGTTGTAGTAAAATCCTGCAGCCACTGCTTTTGCAGTATCTATTACACTGCCACCACCAACAGCCAATATGCAGTCAACCTGTTCTTTTCTGGCTGTATCTATTGCTTCATAAACAAAACTGAGCACAGGATTTGGCTTTACACCACTTTTTTCAACAAATTTAACATCATGTTTTTTTAGAGATTCTACCACTCTGTCATAAATACCGTTTCGTTTAATGCTGCCTGAGCCATACAAAAACAGACATTTTTTGCCTTGTAAGTATTTACCAATCTCTGATGTTTTACCTTCACCAAATACTATTTGTGTTGGATTGTAAAATACAAAATCTTTCATAAATCGATCCTCCTTTCTTTTATTTGATGCACTCTTATTATTTTATAATATTTGATAACAAAATATTTGTGATTATTTGTCATTCTTTTATGATTCTTCAGAAAAACAGGATAAAAAATTTTTAATTTTAATAAAAAACTCGGTTATAATATTCTGTATTTTCCAGTCATTCTGAATGGATATTGACAGGAGTGTATGTTTATAGATGAGCATAAAATTGAGGTAATAGTAACACCGGAGGAATTATGATGAGGTATAAAAAATGAAAGCCGTAATATTAGCAGGTGGAAGTGGAACAAGACTTTATCCGGTAACACAGGTATTAAACAAGCACCTTTTACCGGTTTACAACAAGCCTATGATTTACTATCCCTTTTCCTTAAGCATGCTACTTAAGATAAGAGAAGTGCTATTTATAGTAAATGAAGAAGATTTAGGAGCATTTAAGAGCCTTTTTAAAGATGGTTCACATATTGGAATGAACATTCAATATAAAGTTCAGAAAAAACCAAATGGTCTTGCAGAAGGACTAATTATAGCTGAAGAATTTTTAAACGGAGATGATGTATTTTATTTGCTCGGAGATAACATATTTTTTGGACATGATCTTATAAGCATACTCACACAGGCAAAGAAGGACGTGGAGTTAAATAATGGAGCATATGTATTTGGCTACTATGTATCAGACCCTGAGAGATTTGGCATTGTAGAGTTTGATGAATCAGGGAAAGTATTATCAATTGAGGAAAAGCCAAAGAAACCGAAATCAAGCTATGCGGTTGTTGGAATGTATTTTTATGACAGTGAAGCTACCAAAATAGCAAAGACAGTGAAACCATCCCACAGAGGAGAACTTGAGATAACATCGGTTAACGAAGAATATCTTAACAGAGGAAAGCTCAAGGTAAAACAGCTTGGAAGAGGATTTGCATGGTTTGATGCGGGAACACATGACAGTTTTCTTGACGCAGGAGAATTTGTGGCAACCATAGAGAAGAAGACAGGGCTAATGATAGGTTGTATAGAAGAGATAGCATACAGCAATGGATGGATAACTAAAGAAGAGCTTTTGAGACTTGCAGAGCCTCTAAAAAAGACAGGATATGGAAAATATCTGATAAAACTAGCAAGAGAGGAAATCTAAGATGCCATTTACATTCAAACATCTGGATATTCCGGATTTAATACTCATACAACCAAAAGTATTTGAAGATGATAGAGGCTTTTTTATGGAAACCTATAAATCATCTGATTTTTACATGAACAGGATCAAATACAGCTTCCTTCAGGATAACCACTCAAGATCAAAAAAAGGAGTTTTAAGGGGGTTACATTATCAACTTAATCCAAAAGCTCAGGGAAAGCTTGTAAGATGCATAAAAGGTAGAATATGGGATGTGGCAGTTGATATAAGGAAAGGCTCACCCTGGTATTTAAAATGGGTTAGTATTGAACTTTCTCAAGAAAACAGAGATATGCTGTGGATACCACCTGGGTTTCTTCATGGATTTGTAGCTCTTATAGATGCGGAGATAATCTATAAATGTACAGAAGAATACTCTGCAGAGTTTGATAGAGGAGTTATATGGAATGATCCTGCGATTGGAATAAAATGGCCTGTAAAGAATCCTGTATTGTCAGAGAAAGATGCCAGATTACCTGTTTTAGAGGAAGCTGAAAATAATTTTATTTATGGGTAAACTAATTGTAAAATAATAAGAATTTGAGTGGAGGGGAAAATGCCTATAATTTTGGATATTCCCGATGAAATTTTAGAAACTCTAAAAATGCCTCGGAAAAGAGCTGAAGAAGAATTAAAAAAAGAGGCTTCTGAATAAAAAAGACAGAATGACGAATAAAAGAGAGATAATAAACACCATAGAAGACATGAAAAGTTTTGTGGAACACTTTTTCCAGAATAAGGGAAGAAAAGTAAGAGTAATACTTTTTGGTTCAAGGGCAAGACAAGACAATCAATATTTTTCAGATATAGACTTTGCAATTGATTCAGAAGAAGATATAAACGAAGATGTAGTTGAATTAAGAGGAATCATAGAAGAATCCAGCCTTCCATATAAAGTTGATATAATAGTGTTATCAAGAGTATCAGAGATGATGAGAGATGAGATACTCAAGGAGGGAGAAGTCTGGATAGACTTGAAAAATTAACAAAGGATTTTAGAAGCTCTCTTGAAAGACTGGGAGAAGCTCTGCACAGGGCTGAAACATACAGAAACACAGGAGAGTATTCTTTTTATAGAGATTCCGCCATCCAGAGATTTGAGTTTACTTTTGAGATTTTCTGGAAAAGTTTAAAATATTTTCTGGAGAAAGAGGGAATAATATGCAGGTCTCCTCGCAGTTGTATAAGAGAGTTTTTTACAGCTGGTTATCTCTCAGAAGATGAAGTAAGAGTTTTATTCCAGATGATTGAAGATAGAAATCTCACTGTTCACACTTACATTGAAGAACTGGCTGAGGAGATATTCAGTCATCTGTCTTTATATGAAAAAATACTGCAAGATATTTTAAAGAAGCTGGAGCATACAATCCCATGAAACTGCTGATTACAGGTGGAGCAGGATTTATAGGAAGTGAATTAGTAAGACAGGCTGTGAAGCATGCCTATAAAGTGGTTGTTGTTGACAGACTCACCTATGCAGGTGATATGGAAAGACTTCATGAAGTTATTGAGCTTATTAAGTTTTATAGAGAAGACATAACAGATACAAAAGCAGTAGGACATATATTTGAATCAGAAAACCCAGACATAATAGTTCACCTTGCAGCAGAAACCCATGTGGACAGAAGCATACTTGAACCATCAGTATTTTTAAACTCAAACATCATTGGCACATACACACTCCTTGAAGCAGCAAAAAAATATGGAATAAAAAAGTTTATAAACATCTCAACAGATGAAGTTTATGGAGAGCTTAAAGAAGAAGGACAGTTTACAGAGCAATCTCCTCTTAGTCCCAGTTCACCTTACTCAGTGAGCAAGGCATCAGCGGATATGCTTGGAAGAGCATACTATAGAACCTACGGAGTTCCTGTGATAACAGTGAGACCCTCAAACAACTACGGAGCATGGCAGTATCCTGAAAAACTCATTCCAGTAATTATATTGAAGAGTCTTAAGAATGAGAGCATTCCTGTCTATGGAGAAGGCTTGAACGTGAGAGAGTGGTTATATGTGGGAGACTGTGCAGAAGCTTTAATCTCCATTATACAGAAGGGAAAGACAGGAGAGACATACAATGTGGCAAGTGCTCAGGAGAGAAAAAACATAGAAGTTGTAAAAGCAGTGCTTGATATATTAGATAAACCACACATTCTGATAAAATTTGTAGAGGATAGACCCGGGCATGATTTTCGCTACAGTATGAACTTCAGCAAAGTAATGAAAGAGTGCGGATGGAAGCCAGAGACCACATTTGAACAGGGAATTGAAAAAACAGTAAAGTGGTATCTGGAGCATAAAGAGTGGCTCTATAAAAAAGTAGCAGAGCTTGAAGACTACTGGGCAAAACTATACAAATGAAAATTCTAATTACTGGTGCTAATGGTCAACTAGGGCAAGAGTTTATAAGAAAACTGGAAAAACAAGAAAAAAACCTTACAGCCCTAGGACATGACAGATTGGATGTTGGTAACCTAAAGCAAGTATTAGATATTTTTGAAGATACTAAACCCAATATAGTTATTAACTGTTCAGCTTACAATCAGGTAGATAAAGCTGAAGAACAAAAAGAAATAGCATACAGAACCAATGCAATAGGACCAAAAAATTTAGCCTTTGCATCTGAGAAATACAGAGCCTTTCTAGTGCATTACAGCACGGATTACGTGTTTGATGGTACCAAACAGACACTTTACATTGAAGAAGATAATCCAGAGCCTCTTAGTGAATATGCTCAAAGTAAATATCTTGGAGAAGTGTTTCTTAAAGAAGAAACAGAAAACTACCTCATATTTCGCACAAGCTGGGTATATGGACATGGAAAACAGAACTTTCTTTATAAGCTCACACAGTGGGCTCAAACTCAGGAATACTTAAAAATAGCCTGTGATGAATTTTCTGTGCCCACATCAACGAAAACCATAGTTGAAGTAACCTTAAAAGCTATTGATGAAGGCTTAACAGGAGTTTATCATCTTGTAAACTCAGGATTCACATCACGATTTGAGTGGGCAAGAGAGTTTTTAAAGCTAAAAGGAATAAATAAGTTTATCTATCCAGCCCATCAATCTGATTTTAACCTACCTGCTAGAAGACCTCGATTTTCAGCAATGAGCAATGAAAAAATATGCAAGGTAACTGAAATACAGATAAGAGACTGGAAAGAAGAGATGTATCTTATTGGACTGTAATTCCAGAAAATGTCGATTTTTATTTTTAAAAGGACAACGATTATTGTTTTTTTAATTAAATTATCATAAAATTAAAGATAGAAAGCAGAGGAGGCAAACTATGCCTGAGGCTGTTTTAGAAAAAAGAGTTGATAAACTTGAGCAGGCAATGATGGAGCTTGTTTATCAGGCTCGAAGGACAGAGATGTCAATAGAAAAACTCTCTGAAGAGATGAAAGAGTTCAAAGAAGAGATGCGGGTTTTCAGAGAAGAATCAGAAAGAGACCGGAAAACCTTGCATGAAGAAATAACTTTATTCAAAGAGGAAGCTGAAAGAGATAGAAAAGCCTTGCACAAAGAGATGCAAGCTTTCAAAGAAGAGATGTGTGAATTTAAAAGACAGCAACAGGAAGAAAACAAACGCAAAAATAAAGAGTGGAGTAATCTTGCAAAAAAGATGGGCACTCTGTATGAAGACCTCATTGCTCCTGCACTTCGTCCTGCATTGAGCAAGTACTTCAACTGTGATGTATCAATGGAAGGGCAGAGAATGTTTAGAAAATTGAATGGTGAATGTTATGAAGTAGACGCAATTGCAGCCTGCAAGGATAAGGTGTTTATGATAGAGGTACGTTCAACTCCACGGGAATCTGATATAAAAGAGATAAAAGAGAAAGCTGAGAGATTTTTTGAGTTTTTCCCTGAGTTTAAAAATAAAAAACTGATAATAATCTTTGGAAGCATTACCTTCCCTGAGAATGTTATTAAGTATGCGAGTCGTTCAGGAGTATATGTGATGGGCTGGAGAGAGTGGGAATATATGGATATATTGAACTTTGAAGACGTCAGGCTTTAAAGTTAGAAATTTTGGATAACCTACATATATTGAAACAAATCATGCAGTTATGTTATAGTTCAAACAGTGAACAAAATCAGCTCATCAGATTTAATTTCTCTTAAGATACTTGAAAGCATCGAAAAAGAACCCGTAATAACCCAGAGAGACCTAGCATCAGAGCTTGATATTGCTCTTGGTTTAACCAATGCCTACATAAAAAGACTTTATAAGAAAGGTTATATAAAAGTTAAAAATCTTTCAGGCAAGAAGATAAAGTACATATTAACAGTTAAGGGATTTACCGAAAAAGCAAAACTCACATACAGATACATGCACCATTCATTTGAACACATTAAAGAGATAAAGAGCGCAATAGAGAAGAACTATCAGAAGATGCTTCAAGATAATGTAAGAAAAATTCTCATATGGGGAGATGGAGAACTTGCAGAGTTATGTTTTATCATACTGAGCAGACTTCCAATAGAGATTACAGGATTTGTAAGTTTTAATAAAGATATAAAACAGTTAAATCAAACTAAGCTGTACAGAAAAGATGAAATAGACAATCTTGATTTTGATGCAGTGCTTGCTGCAACCTTTGATGAAAAAGAACTAGCTCAATTACAAAGCATGGATAATATAAATAAAAAGAAAACTTACTATCTATGGCAGAGTTAACAGCAAACTGGTATGCCATATATATAAAATCAAGGCATGAGTTTAAAGTGGTTGAAAGGCTAACAAAATCAGGCATAGAAGCATTTCTTCCAGCAGTGGAAAGAATAAGAAAGTGGAAAGACAGAAAAAAGCTCATAAAATTCCCACTTTTTCCTGGTTATCTGTTTGTGCACATTGAAAAGAGCTATGATTTAATCCTTAGAACACTAAAAACTCCAGGGGTGGTAAGAATGCTTTACAATGCATCTGGAGAGCCAGAAGCAGTTCCTGAAGAGCAGATAATTCCCTTAAAGATAGCAATAGAAAACAAAAAAGAGATAGACCTGTATCCCTATTTAAAAGAAGGACAGACAGTAAGAATAAAAAGCGGAGCATTTCAGGGTGTCACAGGGATACTTAAAAAGAAAGAAAAAACGCATTATTTAATAGTTTCAATAGATATACTAAAGAGGTCTGTCTGTATAAAGATAGATACCTCTTTAGTAGAACTGGTTTAAGATTAAACTGCCTGCTTGGTTACAGAGTTTTAGTTTTAAGATATGTAACTGAGGAGGCGGAGCATTGCCGGAGGAAATAAATGCAAATGTGGAGGAATATTTAACTTATGAAAAAAGCTTTAATTACCGGGATTACCGGACAGGATGGTTCATACCTTGCAGAATTGTTGCTGCACAAAGGATATGAAGTTCATGGACTGATACGTCGCGCAAGTACCTTCAATACCGGACGTATTGACCACATTTACGTAGACCCACACTCTCCTCAGGCACGACTTTTTCTTCATTACGGAGATTTATCCGATGCAGGACAGTTAACCCAGCTAATATACAACATTGCACCTGATGAAGTTTATCATCTTGGAGCTCAGAGTCATGTTAGAGTTTCATTTGATATGCCCGAGTATACAGGAGATATAACTGGAATAGGAACAACAAGGCTTCTTGAGGCAATAAGAAGAAGTGGAATAAAAGCCCGATTTTATCAGGCATCCTCCTCAGAGATGTTTGGCGCTTCTAACCCACCCCAGAATGAAAAGACTCCTTTTTATCCAAGAAGTCCGTATGCATGTAGCAAGGTTTATTCGTACTGGATGACTGTAAACTACCGAGAGGCTTATAATCTTTTTGCCTGTAATGGCGTTCTCTTTAACCATGAATCTCCTCGAAGAGGAGAGACTTTTGTTACAAGAAAGATAACCAGAGCAATAGCACGCATGCTCAAAGGAAAGCAAAAGACCATTTATCTTGGTAATCTATATGCAAAAAGGGACTGGGGTTTTGCTCCGGAGTATGTGGAGATGATGTGGCTTATGCTTCAGCAGGATTCTCCTCAGGACTATGTTGTTGGAACAGGAGAAAGCCATATGGTTAAAGAATTTGTAAATAAGGCATTTTACTATGCAGGAATAGAACTTGAATGGAAAGGTACCGGTGTTTTAGAAAAAGGTATTGTGAAATCCATATCTTCTCATCTTTTACATCTTACATCTCACAATTTACAGCAAGGTGATGTGATAATAGAAATAGATCCAAAATACTTTCGTCCAACAGAAGTTGAGTTTTTGCAGGCAGATATAACTAAGGCAAGACAAATACTTGGCTGGCAGCCCAGAGTTACTTTTGATGAACTTGTAAAGATTATGGTGGATTACGACCTTAAACTGGCAGGACTTGACCCTGTGGGTGAAGGAATCAGCGTTTGTAATGAGAAGGGTTTTTGCTACACCAATCATGAGTATGCAAGAGAGAAAGGGTATTAGCTATTGGGTATCAGGTGTTGGGTAATGGGAAAAATTATGGCTTGGCAGGATGCAAAAACATTGGCTGATGATGTTTATAAAATTACCAATCAAAAAATCTTGGACATGATTGCAATATACTTCATAAAGCTATGATGATTAGATATCTAGATTAGAAAATCCTTCTAAACAGATAAAAGCCCGAATAAAAATAAAGCACAGGAGTATTAACAATGAGTAACACTGTATCTTCAGTTTCTGGTACCCAATATTTAATAACTAACACTCAATCCCTGAGCCCTGATTCAAAAATACTCGTTACCGGTGGCACAGGAATGGTTGGAAGTGCTATCATCAGAACACTGATAGAAAAAGGTTACACCAACATAATCTCCACGTATCACGTCAAACAACCAAAGACCCGGTACTCAGCACCTGTCAGCTTTTTTAAATTAGACCTCAGAGATCAGTCTGACACGTTAAATTTCTTTGAAACGCATAAGCCTGAATATGTCTTTTTTTCTGCTGCCAGAGTGGGTGGAATACTTGCAAATAACACCTATAAGGCAGAATTTATATACGATAACATGGCTATTGCGCTTAATGTTATCAATAGCGCTTATAGATGTAAGATTACAAAACTTTTAAATTTGGGCTCATCGTGTATTTATCCAAAGCTTGCGCCTCAGCCATTAAAAGAAGAGTACCTTTTAACAGGCCCGCTTGAGCCAACTAATGAGCCCTATGCCATTGCCAAAATAGCAGCAATAAAACTGTGCAGATATTATAATGAACAGTATGGCACAAACTTTATCTCAGTTATGCCTACAAACCTATACGGACCAGATGATAACTATAACCTTGAAACGGCTCATGTGCTGCCCGCGTTATTAAGAAAATTGCACCTTGCAAAGCTTTTAGAGGAAGAAAACTTTGAAGCTATTGTTAAAAACTTACAAACATATCCCATTGGCTTTGGTTTGATACTACCGACCAACCCGTCAAAAGAAGAAATTTTATCCATTCTTAATAAACTTGGTATAACCTTCCAACTCCCATCTTACATTTCACATCTTACATCTCACGTTTACATCACTCTCTGGGGCTCTGGATCTCCTTACCGTGAATTTTTACATGTTGATGATGCAGCGGATGGATGCGTATATTTAATGGAAAATGTAGATGCACTGGATATGCGAAAAATTTGTAATGATTACTTTGTAAATATTGGAACAGGCAAAGACTTAACTATTAAAGAACTATCTTGCAAAATTAAAGAGATAGTTGGTTTTAAAGGGGAAATTGTTTGGGATACAACAAAACCTGATGGCACGCCACGGAAATTGCTGGATGTAAGCAGAATAAAATCATTAGGCTGGGAACCGCAGATTGGACTGGAGGAAGGGATAAGAAGGGTGTATGGTGAGCTGGTTAATGGGTGATAGCGGATAGTTGTTAGGAGTGAGGTGTGAGATGGGATGCGTGGATTAGAAAATGTTTCGCATAAAAATTTAGATATATGGGTTTTAGGGATAAATTATTAAAAGAGATTTATAACAAAATTAATGCGCTGATTAAAAGAATTAAGGAAAAAAGTTAAATGGCCATCATTTCAGCTTTAACAACTCCCATTTTACATTTTTCATCTCACATTTCACAATTAGCCTCACATGCCGGTTTTCGTAAATATTTTTTTAATACTGGCTGGCTTTTTACAGAAAAAGTTTTGCGCATGATAGTGGGCCTTTTTGTAGGGGTATGGGTGGCACGGTATCTTGGACCTGCACAATATGGGCTTTTAAATTATGCAGGGGCATTTGTGGGGCTTTTTAGTGCTTTTGCTACCTTAGGGCTGGATGGTATCGTGGTGCGAGAGCTTGTCAAAGATGAGAGCCGTCAAAATGAGCTAATAGGCACCGCTTTTTGCTTGAAACTTATGGGAGCTTTTGGGGTTTTAGTCATCTTGGCGATAGCAGTAAACTTCACATCAAATGACAGCTATACAAATACACTAGTCTTTATAATTGCATCTGCGACCATCTTTCAAAGCTTTAATGTCATAGATTTATATTTTCAAAGCAAAGTGCTCAGTCGTTATGTCGTATTTGCCAATGTGATAAGCTTACTAATTTCCAGCATTGTCAAAGTAGCTCTTATACTAAACGAAGCCCCGCTTATAGCGTTTGCTTGGGTGGTGCTTTTTGATAGTGTGGTGCTAGCTTTGGGGTTTATCTTTTTCTTTTTAAAAACCACTAACAAATACACAAACACACGAATTGCTCTTGCTAGTTTAACATTCAACAAATCAACCGCAGCTGCTTTGTTAAGAGAAAGCTGGTTGATGGCTGTTGCTGGTGCTGCTATTTTGATTTACATGAAAATCGACCAAGTCATGATAAAAGAGATGTTAGATAGCGAAGCGGTGGGGCAGTATAGCGCAGCTGTAAGGATATCTGAGGCATGGTATTTTATCCCAATGGTTATAACAAGTTCACTTTTTCCAGCTATAGTAAATGCCAAAAAGCAGAGTGAAGAGCTTTATTATGCAAGGCTTCAGAGGCTTTATGATTTGATGGTTTGGATGGCTATAGCTATAGCGCTTCCCATGACATTTTTGTCAGATTGGGTAATAAATTTACTTTATGGAAGTGCTTATAGTCAAGCCGGAAGTGTCTTAATGATACATATTTGGGCTGGGGTGTTTGTTTTTTTAAGTGTAGCAAATGATAAATGGTTTTATATGGAAAATAAAGCTAATTTGCTTACAATAAAAGTATCCATGGGAGCATTGTCAAATATATTATTAAATTATGTGTTGATTTCGATTTACGATATTAAAGGCGCTGCTCTATCAACATTAATAAGTTATTTAATATCTGTAGTTTTGAGTGATATATTTTTTAGACATAAAAAAATACGATTATTGTTTGTTATGAAAATAAGAGCACTTTTTTTTGTGCATGTATACGAATATTTTTTGAGGAAAAAAAATGAATTGTAAAATATGTAATCAGAAAACAAATCAAATATTTAATGAAACAATTTTGAATAAATATACTATTGATTATTTTCATTGTCCTAATTGTGGTTTTCTACAAACAGAAGAACCATATTGGCTCGAGGAAGCGTATAGTGAGTCTATCAATATTTCAGATACTGGATATTTATCAAGAAATATTTACTTGTCTAAGAAACTTACGGTGCTTTTATCCTTGTTTTTTGACAAAAAAGCAAAATTTTTAGATTATGCAGGGGGATATGGCGTTTTGGTACGATTGATGAGGGATATCGGTTTTGATTTTTATTGGAGTGATAAATATACACAAAACATATTTGCAAGAGGGTTTGAAGGAAGTTTATCAGATAATTATGAAGCCATTACTACGTTTGAAAGTTTTGAGCATTTTGTAGAACCTATTGAAGAAATAGAAAGATTACTGACAATTTCTAAAAATATTATTTTTTCAACTGAACTATTGCCAGATCCTATTCCAAAGCCAAAAGACTGGTGGTATTATGGACTTGATCATGGTCAGCATATATCATTTTATAGTGAAAAAACATTTGAATTTATAGCAAAGAAATATAATCTTAACTATAAAAATTTAGATGGTTTACATCTTTTAAGTGATAAAAAAATATCAAACCTAAAGCTTAAAATTTTGAAGTTTAGTAAATTTGGACTTCATAAAATTTTACAAAAACAACTCAAGAGTAAGACTTGGGAAGATTATTTAAAAATGAGTGAGAATGGATGAAAATTCTTTATGACCATCAAATATTTACTTTACAAAAGTATGGAGGAATATCACGATACTTTTATGAGTTAATATCAGAGTTAGATAGAATGGAACATATTGAAACTGATACATCTTTAATAGTTTCAAATAATCCCTATATCTCTGATAAAAAATTTGTAAAATATTTTGATTTTTTGCCAAATAAACAGTTTAGAGGAAAGCAAAGAATTTTTAATTTTATCAATAAGATAAATACAATTTTTAATTTAAAAAAACAAAACTTTGACATTTTTCATCCAACATATTATGATCCATACTTTTTAAAATATCTTGGCGATAAGCCATTTGTTTTGACTGTGTATGACATGATACATGAAAAATTTAGCGAGATGTTTAGTGAGCGAGATAAAACGAGTGAACATAAAAGATTATTAGTAAAAAAGGCAACAAAAATAATAGCAATCTCAGAGAGTACAAAAAAAGATTTGATTGAACTTTTTGGGACAGATGCCTCAAAAATTGAAGTTGTATATCTTGGTAATTCTCTGTTTATTGATGCTGATATGAAAGTAACTATTTCTATCCCAGAAAAATATATACTTTTTGTTGGTTCAAGAGGTGGATATAAAAATTTTGATAGATTTATTAAAGGTGTTGCTCCACTGCTTAAAAATGATAAAGAGCTAAATATAGTTTGTGTCGGTGGAGGAAAGTTTAAATCTGAAGAAAATGAATTGTTTAATATTTTAAAAATCTCAAATCAGATCATTCAAAAAGATTTGGATGATGAAAGTCTATCTTTTTTTTATAAAAATGCTTTGGTTTTTGTTTTCCCATCTTTATATGAAGGATTTGGTATTCCAGTACTTGAAGCTTTTGCATGTAAGTGTCCTTTGGTATGCAGTAATACGAGCTCATTACCTGAAATAGCAGGAAATGGAGCAATTTATTTTGATCCATATAATGAAGAGTCTATAAAAAATGCAATTGATAGTATTTTAAAAGATGAAGAACTTCGCAATATTTTGATTTCAAAAGGCACTGAACAATTAAAAAAATTTTCATGGAGAAAAACAGCATTACAAACTAAAAAAATATATGAAAGTATTCTGAAATGAAAACAGCAATAATAACAGGCATTAGCGGACAAGATGGGCCATATCTTGCAAAACTTTTACTTGAAAAAGGTTATAAAGTTGTAGGTACATTACGAAGCTATAGATGTGTAAATACTAAGAACTTTGAATATTTAGGCATAGAAAATAGGGTTACTATTGAAGAATTAGATTTGCATGATATGGCAAATGTTATAAGAATAATCCAAAAATACCGACCAGATGAAATATACAATCTTGCGGCCCAAAGTTCCGTTGGGCTCTCTTTTGAACAGCCAATTGGAACTTTTACATTTAATACAATATCTGTTAATAATCTACTTGAAAGCATAAGACTTTTTAGCCCATCAATAAAACTATATCAAGCTTCTAGTAGCGAGATGTATGGAAGAGTTGAAAAAATGCCAATTACTATAAATACTCCGATGCATCCTGTAAGCCCGTATGGAGTTTCAAAAATGGCTTCTTATTTTATGATAACGACTTATCGAGAGTCTTACAATTTATTTGTCTCAAATGGTGTAATGTTTAATCATGAGTCATATCTACGAAGTAACAATTTTTTTGTCAAAAAAGTTATACGAGACTCTATTGCTATCAAAAATGGCACTTTGGATAAATTGGTTGTGGGAAATCTGAATGTAAAAAGAGATTTTGGATATGCGCCTGCTTATGTTGAAGCGATGTGGAAAATTCTTCAATCAGATAAAGCAGATGATTTTATCATTTGCTCTGGTAAGTCTATTTTGCTTAGAGATATTGTTGAATATGTTTTTAATTTTTTAAATATTGATAAGAGACTGATAGTTGAAGACAAAAATTTATTCAGACCTAACGAAATAGAGGATATTTATGGTGATAATAGCAAAGCTAGAGAAATTTTAGATTGGAATTACGATATGTCTTTTTTTGAGGTTTTAGATATTTTGATTGAAGAAGAACTTAATAATGCTTCAAATAAATAATAAACCCCAATTCACAAGTAAATTTATCAACAAATTTTTAGAAAATGGTTTTAATTTTTGGAAAGAAAAAGAGTTGAAAATATACATCTTATATCTATTGTTTGATGGTTGTTCCAAGTTTACAAGAAAATTTATCCAATGCAATAATGGAAAGCATGGCATGCGGTAAACCTGTGGTGGCTTTTGATGTAGGTGGAAATAGCGATATGATTGAACACAAGATTAATGGTTATTTAGCAAAGCCATTTGATACTTCTGACTTTGCAAACGGTATAGAATGGGTATTAAATGCATCAAACTACGATGCGCTTTGCAAAAATGCAAGGGGAAAGGTAGTAAAAGAGTTTGATAGTAAGGTGGTAGTAGAAAAGTATGTGAGATTGTATCAGGAAGTATTGAGGAATGGTGATCAAAAGACAGTGATCGGAAAGGCAAAAGCAGTGAATTGTGAGAGGGAATAGTTAGTCTGGGGTTAATTTGTTGTTAGATGATAGTTGGTTAGGTGAAAAAAATTGTAAAGTTAGCATTATTAATTTCTAAATTTTTGAGTGCTTGAAATTTATCTTATTATGGGTTATGTTTTTATTGTAAACAACCACTATAATTTTAATAAATGGTAAGTGCTTTAGCTCATAATAATTAATTATTTTATGAGAAAAAATCCAAAGGGAATAAAAATTAAAAATATGACAAAGTGTTCTGATCATCATTTACAGTTTTCTTCTCCCGATCACAAATTACCGATCACTACTCACCACCTTTATCTCCGTTCCTTTGACGACTGTCTCAAATACGATAAAAATGGCAGAGTCACAGAGGACACAAAATTTAGCATTAATTATCCAGCGCTAAAAATACAAAACTCAAAGTTTATCGGCTCTTCGGATGATAAATTTGAAACGATGCTTTTTGTGCCAGAAGGGGAAAACCGTCAAGGTGAAGGCGGCCTTAGGACAAAAGGATATTTCAAACATTCATATAAAATGGTGGATGGTGAATGGTTCATAGTTGATAGTGATAATAATCCTGTCATTCCAGCACCAGAGGATATACAGTCTAAAATAAAACAGTACCTGACATCCACAGCCCAACACCAAACACCTGTTACAGAATTTCCTTTAATCACTGTTATTACAGTAGTCTATAACGGCGCTAAATACCTTGAAGAAACAATATTAAGCGTCATCAATCAAACGTATCCAAATGTAGAATACATCATTATCGACGGTGGCTCCACCGACGGCACCCTCGACATCATCAAAAAATATGAGGATTATATCGATTATTGGGTAAGTGAAAAGGATAAAGGAATATACGATGCAATGAATAAGGGATGGATTTTAGTAAATAAAAATTCAAGAATTTTATTCCTAGGTGCTGGAGACACAGTGTTGTCATTACCATCTCAAAAAACTATAATAGAAAATAATGATAGCATCATATATGGTAAAGTTTACCTAAAAAGTTCAATATTTAATTCTGTGCATGGATGGAAATTAAATATAGGAAATACTTTGCATCATCAAGCACTTTTAGTACCCAAAATATTGCATGTTGGACCTCCTTTTAACATTAAGTATCCAACTTATGCTGATTATGATTTTAATTTGCGGCTTTATAGAACAGGGGCTAAATTTATAGGTGATGATAAGTTTATAAGTTATGCTATGCCAGATGGGGTAAGTGCACAGCTAAAGATTTTAGAAATGACTAAAATATCTATAAGAAACTCTGGCTTATTTTGGGGAGCGTTGTCTTTCTTGTATTGTTGCTACCAACATATTAAATCAAAAAACAATAATTTTATTAAAAGATAAAATCTATGCCATACGAACATTTTGCACTATTATTCTTGGAGAATTTTGGTTTCAATTTATTTATCGTTTTTTTGACAATGACTTCAGTTTTATTGGTTTATAAAAAAAATATTTATTCATTATTTGACCCTTTATTGTTTTTTTTAATTTTTTCTTCAGCTGGGTATAGCGTAGTTTTTATTCTATTTTTTTCAGGAGATATAAAACTTTATTATGTTGTACATTTTTTACTTACTCAAGCATTTTTGATTTTTGGTTTTTTACTTTTTAAACCAGTGAACTTAAAGAAAATAAGAAAACCTGAACACTTTTTTTATTTAAGAATTTCAAAAAGAGTAAAAGTAATATATTTGTTATCAAGTTTTTTTTATTTAATAAGTCATTTGTTATTATACACATTCAAAGGAATACCATTATTTATGCCATCAAGGCTTGATGCTACAGTGGGCGGCTTTGGGTTTATTGCATCTATATCCTCCACAACAAGTGTAATTATATTAAGTTATTTAAGTTATAAATTTTTATTAGGATTCAAATTTAAAATTTTTGATTATTTGATCTTTTTTTTATTTATTATATTTTCTATACTAAGTGGTTCTAAAAGTGTTTTTATTAGTGCTATATTTGTAGGATTTTATGTTGCATATTTTATATCTGTTAAATTATCAATACCTACAATTATGCAAAAATTTAACAAAGCATCCTTTAAAATATTTTTGCTAGCTTTTATAACATTAATTATTCTTACAATTCTACTTACAGATGAACACCCTTTGATAAGAATTGTTTTTCGTATTATTATGACGGGAGATATTTATATGATGTCTTATGTAGATGATAACATAAATTTAATTGAAGGAAATTTTTTTAATCTTGTTTTGCCGTATAGATTAGTTGATATTTTAGGATTAGAACATGTTAGAGTAATTGGTAATCAGTTGGTTGAGATTGTGTATGGCATAGAACAAAATACAGGCCCTAATGCAAGACATAATGTATTGGGCTATGTTGCATTTGGATATTTTGGTGCAATTATATTTTCTTTTCTTCTTGGGACTTTAATCGGTTTTTTGAGAAACAAGTTAATCAAATTAGTAAAAGGAAATTTAGAATCATTGATATTTTTTGTTTTAATTTTATCAAATGTATTTTCTTTAGAGGCAGATCTTAGTTATGCCGTTTTTTCTTATATTTCTGAATTAATCGTGTTCTCATTAATTTACACAGTAAGTTCTGTGTTAGTAGAAAATAAAAAAAGGACTTTTTGATCTTGCTATAACTTAGTAGATACAAAGATAAGACTATTATAAAAATATATAGAGAGGTGAATAAAAATGATTAAAAGGAGAGTTTACACAAAAGAATTTAAGATTGAAGCAGTAGAACTTACTTTAGATTCTACAAAGACTGTAAAAGAGATTTCAGATGAATTAGGAGCTCCTTACCAGTTATTATGCAAATAAAGGAGTGAATACTTACAGGAAGGCACAAATATGCAATATCTACAAATTTATTAGAAAAAAGAGTTACAGTATCAAAACCTAATGAGGTCTGGGTTTCAGATATTACTTACATTAAAACAAGAGAGGGATTTATTTATCTAACAACTGTTATGGATTTATATAATCGTGAAATAGTGGGTCATTCTAGATCAAACAGTTTAACAGCTATTGACACAACAATTAAAGCATTAAGAAATGCCTGTATTAAGAGAAGACCTTATACTGGATTAATATTTCATTCTGACAGAGGGGTTCAGTATGCATGTAATGATTTTAGAAAGTTATTAAATTCATATGGCTCGAAACAGAGCATGAGTGGCAAAGGGAATTGTTATGATAATGCTGTTTGTGAAAGTTTTTTCAAAACATTAAAAAGAGAACTTCTTTATCTAAAGAAAGGTGGTTATAAATCAAGAGTAGAGGCCAAAAGAGAGATCTTTGAATATATAGAATGTTTTTATAACTCTAAGAGATTACATTCTGCTCGTGGATATAATAGCCCAAGAGAATATTTAGAAAGATATTATAGAGGTTATTTCAAATGTGCTTAACTTTGTGTGGAAAAAATTGTTGCAATTCCAAAATCAATATTCCGCAGTTTAACATACAAAACTCAACAATTTCAGGTAATCCAGATGATAAATTTGAAACAATGCTCTTTTTGCCTGAAGGTGAAGGTAGACAGGGCGAAGGTGGCATTAGAACAAAAGGGTATTTCAAACATTCATATAAGTTGGTTGATGGTAAGTGGTTTATAACTGATAGTGATAATAATCCTGTCATGCCAGTACCAGAGGATATACAGTCTAAAATAAAGCAATATCTGTCATCTAACGCTCAATATCAAACACCTATTACATATCTTCCTCTTATTACTGTTATTACAGTAGTCTATAACGGCGCTAAATACCTTGAAGAAACAATATTAAGCGTCATCAATCAAACATATCCCAATGTGGAATACATAATCATCGACGGCGGCTCCACCGACGGCACCCTCGACATCATAAAAAAATATGAGGATTATATTGATTATTGGGTAAGTGAAAAGGATAAAGGGATATATGATGCAATGAATAAGGGGATAATGTGTGCAAATGGAAAATGGCTTCTTTTTGTTAACATTGGGGATATCTTGTTAAAAATACCTGATTATAAACAGTTAGATGAAAATATGGATTTGATTGTAGGAAAAGTAAAAACTATAAGTGATAAAGTTGAAATTGTTCACTGTCCTGAATGGAGTTGGAAAATAAAAATTAAAAATACATTACACCACCAGGGTATTTTATATAATAGAAAAAAGATGAGTTTATTTAATTTAAAATATCAGGTATTCTCTGATTTTGATAAAAATCAAATCATGTATAAGTTCCATAAAAATTATGTTAAATTGACCGATGAACTAATCTCATCTCATCAATTAAATGGAATTTCAAATTCTAAGAATTTTTTTTCGGAAAATTATAAAATAATTTTATCAAATTTTGGTTTTATTTATTTGATAATAAGTTTTATTTACTACAAACTTGCTGGAATTAAATATAGATATAAAAAAATTAAAAATGAGATATATAATTTTATTAGTAATTTACAATAAAAAATTGTCTGAGTCTGAATCTGTTAACTCCATAAAGAAATCAAAGGATATTATTAAAGATTCTAAATTAATTATTTGGGATAATAGTATAAATGCCCAATCTTCTGATGAACTAGATGGATTGAAAAAAGAACTCAATGAATTAATCGTGGAATACATTCATACACCTGAAAATACTCCTTTATCAAAAATATACAATACAGTACGTTTGAATTATTATGATGAATCTTATAAATTTTTAGTTTTGTTGGATCATGATTCCAAATTTGACAAAAACTTTTTTTTAGCCCATTTAGATGCTTTAAAAAAATATGAAAGGACAAATTTATACATACCTCTAATAAAATATAAGAATCATTTGATAAGTCCAGCCTATTTGTTTTATTTTAAAGGTTTTTATTTTAAAAAAGAAATTAAAGGTAATGTTTTATCTTTATTTAAGACAGCAATTAATAGCGGTATGATTATTGATTTCAATTATTTTTGTAATAAATACAAAGGTTATGATAAACGTTTAAAATTTTATGGCACAGATAACTACTTTATGAAAGATTACCAAAAAAATAATAAAAAGTTTACGATTATTGATTATATCATTGACCATGATCTAACATATTCTGTTTTAAATAAAAATAAAGATAAAGAAACATTCCTTAAAAGATATAAAGAAGACAATAATGCACTTTTAATTAATAATGAAAATCCTTTAATACTGAGGTTGTTAGTAAAAATTTATATTAAATTAAGATCGGTTTATTATATGATGAAATTTAGAGATATGAGATTCTTGTATGATTAATGACTTAGAGAGTTTACTACGTAATTCTTTAATAATAATCTTTAGCTTTTTAGTATATGCTTTTATATATAAAAAATATTATAAGGCAATATATGATCTTTTATGCATCCTCAAAAGAAAAGGCGGATGAACTCTATAAGAGCTTTTACGAGAAATGGAATAAAGTGATTCCTTCGGCGGTGAAATCATTAAGCCAGTCGATAGAGGCTTGTTTGACGTTCTTTAAGTTTCCCGATGAGGAATGGATATCATTACGGACAACAAATATTGTTGAGCGGCTGAATAAGGAATTCAAGAGAAGAACAAAGTCTATGGAAATAGTAGCTGGAGAGAATGCCTGTTATAGGCTCCTTGCATTTATATCGTTAAAGATGGAGTTGAGCTGGCGATCAAATCCGATAGGAAAGGTGCGGCTCAATTTGCCCCTTTATCAAATTTACACAAAATAGTTGACAGTACCTAAAAAAATTGTTCAATTCTAGTAATAAAAAAATAGATTTAGTTATAGCATCAAGATTTTTAACTCAGCCAATTACCGGAGTTCAAAGGTATGCTATTGAGATAAGTAAAACCATTAAAAAACTGAATACAAAATACAACATATTGTTTGTTTCTCCGCAAAACATAATTCATAATAAAATTGCAAATATTTTGAGTGTCAAGAAAATAGGAAAGTTTGAAGGGCATTTATGGGATCAGATTTCACTTCTAAAATTTTTAAAATCAAATGCTAATCCCTTAGTGGTAAACTTTTCTAATACACTACCAGTTTTTTATAAAAATAAGGTTATTACTATTCATGATATCATTCATCTAAAACATCCAGTTAGCTATAGCTATAGAAAATACTATGAAATTATTTTTCCTTTAATGATTAAATACTCAAGACATATTATAACTGTTAGTGAATTTTCTAAAAAAGAGATATCGACTTATTTTGGTATTAGTAATGATAAAATATCTGTTGTCTATAATGGAGTGAATGAAAAATTTAAGCCAAAGAAAATAAAAAGTAACGAGAGATATATTTTAGGTGTTTCTTCAATAGCTTATCATAAAAATTTCATAAGTTTAATTGAGGCATTTCTTAGGTTAAAAGTTAAAAATATGAAGCTCTATATTGTAGGTGGCTTAAATGAAAAAATATTTGGGAAAAATAGTAAAATAATTTTAGATAGCTTAAAAAATAATGATAGCATTAAGTTTTTAGGAAGAGTTTCTGATGAAAAACTCATCGAATTGTATTCAAACGCAGTTTGTTTTGTTTATTCATCATTGTATGAAGGATTTGGAATTCCTCCTCTTGAAGCTCAGGCATGTGGATGCCCTGTTATTTTATCCGACATTCCTGTTTTTAAGGAAATATATAGTGATTCAGCATTCTATTTCAATCCGTTAGATTTTGACGATATTGCAACTAAAATTGCAAAAATTTTGTACGATGATAATTTAAGAACTTTTCTTATAAGTAAAGGATTTGAAAATGCCAAAAAATATACATGGGAAAGCTCCGCAGTTTCTTTTTTGAAGATAATAGAAAAGGTGATTAATAATGATTGATTTATCAGTATCAATAGTTTTATATAGTAACAACAAAGATCAACTATTAAAAGTTATTGACAGTATTATTAATACTTCACTTAATTTAAAATTATATTTAGTTGACAATTCAAATAATGATGATTTAAAAGAGTTGTCAACGATAGATAGAAGGATAGAATATATATTTAACAATGCTAACTTAGGCTATGGCTCAGCTCATAATATCGCTATGCGAAAAAGTATAGCTGATAGTGTGCCTTATCATTTAGTGCTAAATCCTGATATATATTTTGAAAAGGGGACAATAGAAAATATCTATGAATATATGGAAGAAAACCCAGATGTTGGAAACATAATGCCTAAGGTTTTATATCCTGATGGAGAAATCCAGTATTTATGTAAACTTTTGCCTACTCCCTTTGATCTATTTGGAAGAAGATTTTTAAATTTTGGGGTATTTAGAAAAATTGTTGAAAAACGAAATGAAATGTATGAGTTACGCTTTACAGGCTATGATAAAATTATGAATATTCCTTATCTATCTGGTTGTTTTATGTTTTTAAGAGTAGATATTTTGAAAAAAGTTGGATTATTTGATGAACGATTCTTTATGTATCTTGAAGATACGGATTTGTCAAGGAGAATATACAGAGTTGCGAAAAATATTTTTTATCCGTATATACATATTTATCATGAATATGGAAAAGGATCTTACAAAAACAAAAAACTACTCATGTATCATATACAATCTGCGATTAAGTATTTTAATAAATGGGGCTGGTTTAATGACAGTGAAAGAAAAAAAATAAATCAAGAAATTTTAGAAAAATTTGGATATAATAAACCAAACTCTGGAGGACTGAAAGATGACAGAAAGAGAAACTAAAGAATCACATGAAGACGAGATAGACCTTTATGAATTGCTTCTTGTTTTAAAAAAGAGAATTAAGCTTATTATTGCAGTTTTTGTGCTTGGTGTGGTAGCTGCAACAGTGATGAGCTTTTTAATGCCAAACATTTATCAGGCAAGGACAACTATGTTGGTGGATTCTTCTTTCACACAGGCTTTTTTAAATAATCTTCAGCAGTATCAGTTTAAAGGAGAAAATAAGTTTTCTTTTATAATCCCGTTCCAGGCAAATCAGCAGGTTAATAATATGGGGCTTGCTATATTGAACAGTCTGGAATTTAAAAAGAAGGTTTTAAACAGAATCAAAGCGATTTATGGCAATACAGAAGAAATTCAGAATTTAGAGAGAAGTCTTGGAAATAAGAAAAGCCTATTTGAAAGCAAAGTAGATAGAGAAACTCAGGCTATTGTAGTTTTATCCGAACATAAAGATAAAAAACTGGCAGAGGATATCTTAAAAGCTGCTGTTGAGGAGTTTGAAAAGGAACTGGACAAGGTTTCGCAGAATTATCAGAAAATGTTCGGACAGGGTTATGAGAAGTCAGATAAAAACAGCATATTTATATTAAATGTGGTTGAACAGCCAACTTCCCTTGATGCTCCTGTAAAACCTAAAAGAAAGTTAATTATAGCTGTATCGGGAGTAACATTTCTGATACTTGGAGTGTTCTCTGCTTTTGTTGTTGAGTGGTGGAGCAGGATTAGATCAACACAGTAAAACTCATAGTTTACAAAAGTGTTTGTATAGTTTTTTGAGGTGATGTAGATGCTGATATATTTGATAGTTTCATTTCTGATTTCATTTATTTCATGTTTTTTTATCATAAAAGTATGTAAAAGGAAAAAATCATTAATTACAGACCATGTTCATGACGGGATCCAGAGCTTTCATAAAAATCCCACTCCAAGGCTTGGAGGAGCTGGACTTTTTCTTGCTTTTATGGTGACAGTGGCACTGGTTTTATACAGAGGAGAAGGTTATAAACTTATCTACGCATTTGTATTTCTTGCCTCAATTCCAGCTTTCTTAAGCGGTTTGATTGAGGATGTTACAGGAAAACTTTATCCCAAAATAAGGATGCTTTTTATTGTTATTTCCGGAGTTCTGGCTTTTTTTCTTGCAGGTGCAGTTGTTGTAAGGGTTGATATTCCATATGTTGATGCCTTGTTTCAATTTCAGCTGGTTTCTTTTATATTCAGTCTGGTTGCTATAGCTGGTCTTACAAATGCTGTAAACATTATTGACGGATTTAACGGGCTTGCAAGTATGGTAAGCATTATGATTCTTTTAAGCATCAGCTTTGTTGCTTATAAGCTTGGAGATTATTTTATTGTTACCTCATGTGTGGTAATGGTAGGAGCGCTTGCAGGATTTTTTATATTAAATTATCCGTATGGGCTTATTTTCCTTGGCGATGGAGGAGCTTATTTTACAGGATTCTTCATTGCTGTGATGAGTATCCTTCTTGTTAAAAGACACCCTGAAGTATCAGCATGGTTTGCTGTTTTGGTAAATATCTATCCAATATATGAAACTTTATTTTCAATATACAGGAAGAAGCTACTTAGAAAACGTTCAGCTATGAGTCCTGATGGGCTACATTTTCATATGCTTTTTTACAAGGTTATAGTTAAACGTCTTCTTGGAACAGATAATCCCATTTACAGAAATCCTGCCACATCGCCTTTTATGTGGATGATCAATCTGCTTGGAGTTTTGCCAGCTTTGCTTTTCTGGAGAGACACTGCTCTTTGTGTGGTTTTCAGTTTAATATTTATTTTGATTTACACATCTGTTTACTGGAGCATTATCCATAAGAGAATGCCTCATAGAAAAAGTAAATATTAAATAGCTAAGCAATTGAACGATTTTTTTATGATAGATGTATCTTAACACGGGAAGGTTGTTTTTCCCGTGTTAAGATGGTGGAGCATGTCAGACAATTGTCTGTCTGATTAATATTTGGATTTAGGCGCTTTTTTGTCCATGTCACTTTCTTTGGCTTTTTTGACCACGCCATTCTTAATTTCGACCTTATCACCAACCTTTAATCCTGCAGCATCCTTTACTTCAAATGATGCTTCATTGCCTTTCTCATCAATTACCAGCAGAGATTAGCAGAAAGCCTCGCCACTTGTGGCAGGGAGAAGTTAGACCAACTTAACTTGACAGTGGTTAAAAACCAGTTTATAATAATACTTAAGTTAAAGTATTACAAAAAATGAGGTAAGAATATGCCCAAAATTACTGATAAAACTGTTTTAACCAAAAAATCCCAGATTACACTGCCTAAAAGAATAAGAGAGTTTTTAAAACTTAATCCAGGAGATCAGGTTAAATTTGTTTTAGAGGGTGGTGAAGTTAAACTTATTCCTTTTAGGTCAAGTATTGAAGAAGGTTTTGGTAAGGTGAGTGCAAAGAAAAGACCGGAGGATTTTAAGGAAATAAGAAAAATTGTGGAAGAAGAGATTGCCGAAGATGTCTTAAAGGAGTTTTGATGAAGTTTTTGGATACTAATTTACTGTTACGCTACTTCACGGCAGATGACAAAGAAAAAGCTTTGTCAGTTCTTGAATTATTAAAAAGAGTAGAGAAGGGTGAAGAAAAAGTTATAACAACTCCTCTAGTTATTTTTGAGACCATTTTTACTCTTCAGAGTTACTACAAAATTCCAAGAGAGGAGATAAAAATTTTAATACTTCCAGTATTGAACTTAAGAGGGTTAAAGCTGGACTACAAGGATATATTCGAGCATGCACTGGAGATTTACTCTCAAAAAAATTTTTCATTTGCAGATATTTTTAACTATTGTTTTATGTTAAAAAACGGAATTAATGAAATCTACAGTTTTGATGAAGATTTTGACAGCCTGGAAGGAATTAAAAGAACTGATATGCCCCCATTTTTTGGAACAAGATAAATACGTATATATGGTTTTTTAAAAATAACGCACCCCGATACTGAAACAGTATAATTATGCATCTTGCTTAAAAACCTCATAAGGTGTTTTACCTCCAAGACTGCTGTGAGGCCTGTGAGTATTATAGAATATTCTGTGTTGCTCCACTACCTCTTTTATATATACAGTATTTTCAAAAAAATTTCTATTCAGACATTCATCGCTGTAAATTTTCGTGAAAATTTACAGTTTTTATGATAGATGTATCTTAACACGGGAAAAACAACCTTCCCGTGTTAAGATGGTGGAGCATGTCAGACAATTGTCTGTCTGATTAATATTTGGATTTAGGCGCTTTTTTGTCCATGTCACTTTCTTTTGCTTTTTTGACCACGCCATTCTTAATTTCTACCTTATCGCCAACCTTTAATCCTGCAGCATCCTTTACTTCAAATGATGCCTCATTGCCTTTCTCATCAATTACAGTTATTTTTTTGTCCTCAATCTTGGTAACGGTGCCTTTTACAGGGTTATCTGCTGCAAAACTAAGGCCTGCAACTGCGAAAGTAAATACAAGAACCATTAATGATGCGAGAATTTTCTTCATCTTCTTCACCTCCCTTCTTTCAAAGATTTACTAGCAACTCATTTATGATATTAAATAGAGCAAATGCCATGCCAACTTCGATAACTGTTTGATAATATTGATAAATTTAATCTATATAAGTGGTTTTTTGATAGTTGAACGGTTTTTATGTATGAATATTCATACAGTAAAATATCTTAAAATTCTGTTAATTCAATATTATTTCAGTGAAAATTCTACATTTTATAGGCATGTATGAAATTTCATACAATTTTTTATCCAATCAACAAATCTGATGTTATGAAGCTTCTGATACTGACTTCTCCAGTCACAAGTGGCTAGGATTTCTGCTAAACTATTGGTAATTTTGCAAAGGAATATTTAAAAATAGCCAGAATTCTAAACAGGGTAACAGTGAATAGTTTGTCTTAGTAAAGTATGAGCTTGATAGAGCCATTCTCAAATATGCTCAATTAAAAATTTGACAAATGGTTGCATTACAAATAGTTTCCTTTAACAGAAAATTTTTAATAATTACGATCCTGTGAGCTACCTCAGGCTAAAGCACTGAGGCTTCCTGTTTCAACGAGGAGTCTTGCCCTGACATGCGGAATACTGTTTAGGTATTCAAACATTGACAGAGTAGAGGACTCCTCTCCACAGGCTTTTCTCTCTGCGTATTGCAGAGCAGCTTCCCTACGCTCCGTAGGTAGCTGATTTAATCCCTCAAAAAGAATATTTCGAGCAGCATGAATATCTCTGTGTAGCAAATAACCACATTCGCAGGAATATAGATCACTACCCAGCGAAATTATGTTTATCCTACCACACCTGATGCACTTCTTCGTAGATGCAATTCCATACTTTTTGCAATATATCATTCATCCCAATACTAAAGTATTTGGGCTTTCTGATATGTTTTTTTGTAAAAATAAGAGGGGTCTTTTCAAAAGACCCCTCTTATAAAAGAGAAGAGGGTGGTGGGTTATTCTCTGGGTTTAATGATAAGGTTTGTCTTCACGGTCTTTACACCGTCTACTCCTCGGGCAATTTTTACCAGTCTGTCCGCAGCTTCTTTGCTTGGAACTGTTCCTGTGAGAGTAACATGTCCCTGAAAGGTGTCTACATTAATTTTGAGGTATTGAAGCTCTGAGTCTTCCATTATTTTCATATTTATCTCTGTTGTAATTGTAGAGTCGTCTATTGTTTGCCCGGCGGTCCTTCCTGTTAGGCTGTTACATCCTGAAATAAAAACTACGGTAATTATGAGAAAAACAACTACTTTTTTCATGATCTCCCTCCATCCTGATATTGATTTTTAAAATATCAGATGCAAAGTGTATGCCAAAAATATAGTTTTTATTAATTACCTGATAATAAAATCAATTTACTGATTGAGAATTCTGATTTTTAGAAATGGCTTTTGTAGTGAGATTCATACACCTGGGTATAAAAATCAACATAGTACTGTATTTGTTTGGCTAAAATGTAGATTATGATACAGCTAATTTTTAAAATCAGCAGGATTGATATTATATTTTTTAAGAAGGCTGTAAAAATCAGCCCGATATTTGCCTGCTAGCTCAGCTGCTCTGCTCACATTGCCTTTCGTATGAGCAAGCAGTTTGATAAGGTAGCTCCGTTCAAAGTCTTCCTTTGCTTCTTTCAGAGGTTTAAAGGATTCTACTGGCAAGTCCTTTGCTGGAAGAATGACATCTTCACTTATGTAATCATGTTTTGTTATGGCAACAGCATATTCAATTGCATTTCTCAGTTCCCTTACATTACCAGGCCAGTCATACATCATGAGTTTGTGCATAGCTTCTGTTGTGAAACCTTTTACATCTTTTTTCATAGTTTGAGTTATTTCCTGCAAAAAATGTTCTGCCATAAGGGGTATATCCTCTTTTCTTTCTCGTAATGGTGGAAGATGTATAGGTATGACATGAATTCTGTAAAATAAATCCTCACGAAAGGAACCGTTTTTGACCTCTTCTTCCAGATCCTTGTTGGTTGCCACGATGACCCTTACATCAACTTTAACAGGTTTTTTGCTGCCTATTGGATAGAACTCCCTATCCTGAAGCACTCTGAGCAGTTTAGCCTGAATTGAAAGTGGCATGTCTCCAATCTCATCAAGAAAGATTGTTCCTTCATGTGCATTTACAAATAAACCTCTTGAGTTTCTGATAGCACCTGTAAAAGCTCCTTTTTCATGACCGAACAGCTCACTTTCAAGCAAACTCTCTGGAATTGCAGCACAGTTAATGGCAATAAAGGGTTTGTTTTTTCTATTGCTGGCAAGGTGGATTGCTTTGGCAATCAGTTCTTTGCCAGTGCCGCTTTCTCCATGAATGTAGACGGTTGAATCTGTTTTTGCTATTAGGGATACCTGCTCAAGTATATCCTGCATTTTCTTACTTCTTGCTATGATGTTTGCAAAATCGTATTTTTCTTTTAAAAGATCTTCAAGTCTTTTTATTTCACTAGTCAGTTTTCTATTTTCAAATGCTCTTTTAATCTGAAAAAGCAGTTCCTTTGGATTGAATGGTTTTGTAAGATAGTTGAATGCTCCTTTCTCCATAGCCTCTACAGCACTTTCAATACTGCCATGCGCGGTGAGAATAATCACTGGCATATCAGGAGTTATTGAATGAAGTTCTTTCATGAGCGATATTCCATCCATTTTAGTGAGTCTTAGGTCAATGATGGATATATCAAATCTTTCTTTCCGGACAGCTTCTAAAGCATCATGTTCGTTTAATAAAGTGGTTACCTCATAGCCTGCTGATTCAAGTCTCATTTTTATCAGTTCCAATAGGTTACTATCGTCATCAACAACCAATATCTTTTCTGATGCCATGATTACTATTTTAAAAGCTCCTTCTTTTTTTCTTCTATCTCAATATCGACCTGATTGCTTCTTTTTATTGAATTATTCAACGCTTCAATCACTTTCTTTAGTCTATCATTTTCTTCCTGCAATGTTTTTAGAGAATTGTCTAACTCTTCCATTTGGTTTTTTAATGTATCATTTTCTTCCTGTAATGTTTTTATTGAGTTGTTCAATTCTTCAATTTTTCTGGTCATTGTTTCATTTTCTTCAAGTACATTGATCCATATTTTAGCCTGTTCTGCATATTGGCTTTGAGGAAAGACCTGCACGAGTCTTTTGAAGTAATCAATGGATTTCTGATAATTCCTTTCAGGATATCCGTAATGGACATAAATGAGCCCTGCATAAAAGAGGGCTTCATCTGCAGGCGGAACATTTCCACGCAGTGATATAACTTTTTCGTTTTCTTGCAGAGCACCTTCATAGTCTGCCTGATTATAAAGTTTCTTTGCCATGCTGAGATGTTCCTGACTCTGCATTGTTATTTTCATCTCTTTTAGAGTTGCGCAACAGGACAGAGATAGAAATATCAGGCTGGTAATACAAATATAAAAGTACTTCCATATCCTAATTTGCTTTCTGCCCAAACTTTACCTCCATGTGCATTTATTATATGTTTAACTATAGCCAGACCTAATCCGGTTCCTTCTATTTTACCGTAACTTCCGATGGTTGTTTGCTTGAATTTATCAAAAATTATTTCTAAATCTTTTTCCGGTATACCAGGACCTGTATCCCTCACTGATACCATTAATCCATGATCAACAGCTCTGGCGGATACTGTTATATGACCTCCATCTGGTGTGAATTTTATTGCGTTACCTATCAAATTTCTCATTACCCGAAGGATTCTCTCCTGATCAATCTTAACATATGGTAAATTCTGTGAGATATCAACTCTCAGAGTGATATTTTTAGCCATTGCCAGTGGTTCCAGCTCTTCAATAACGTCATTTATCAGCTGTGTGATATCTGATTCGGTAAAATAAAAAGTCATCATTCCACTTTCCATTTTGGATAGATCAAGCAGTGAATTGACCAGCTCAATCAAACGATTGCTTTCCTCGGATATGATGCTTAAAAGTTTTTTCTGTTTCTCACTAACTTCTCCTCCAATACCTTCTAACAGTAGATTGGTTCCTTCTTTAATAGATGCAAGAGGAGTGCGTAGCTCATGTGCCATTAATGAAAAAAAATCTGATTTCATCTTATCCATCTCTTTTAGTTTATTGCACATAAGATTAAATGACTCTGCCAGATCTTTTATTTCTGGAGGAGAGGAGATGTTCAAATTTTCATCAAAAGCTCCTCTTGAAATGTCTCGTGTTTTTTTCTTCATAATACTAAGAGGTCTGGTAATGCTTCTTGTTATAAAGGTTGATATAACTATCCCGAAAACCAATGAGCTGGTAATTATTATTATGGCTATTCTATGAGCTCTGGCTCCTGCTTGTTCCAGCTTTTTTATTTTTTCATAGGTATCCTGTTCAGTGTAAATTCTCAAATTTTTAAGCCCTTCCATTATTTCATTAACCAGCATATCTTTTTCCTGTTTGTAAATTTCCTGAGGATAACGTTTATTTGCTCTGATAAACTCTATCTCTTCATTAAATAGTGCCAGATATTGATTGTATGAATTTTTTATTTTAAAGAGTAAGTCTCTTTTACGTTGCGTGTCCACTATTGATATCACTTGCTGAAAATACTGATTGAAATCCTTTTCAGCAAGTGCAAAGTGGTCATAAAATGCGTTATTCTTTATGATGATATATTTTCTTTCATATTGAATCTGAGAGAGAAAAGAATCTGACATTTTTTTCCCATAGTCAATTATTAGATTGTCAGTATCTGTGATGGAGTGAGTAATATTGTTGAAATGATTTAACTGAAAAAGAGCATATACACTCACTATAATTACAGGAACAAACACAGCCATATAGCTCATAATAAGTCTATAAAATATGCTTAATCTCATTGACAGAATTTCTCCTTTATTATATAGCAAATGACGGAAATAATTTATGCTACATAACTCTAACTCAAGCTGAAGGTAATTGAAGCAGTGGTCTTTATATTTATATTTTTGAGATGAGGCTTATATGTCCAGTTAACTGTTATTTTTATAAATCATTTTCAATAATCACTTTTAGTGCTTTTTCTTTTGCGGCATTGCTGAAAGTATGATATGCTTTCATAATTTCGCTTAATTTAAAATAATGTGTTATAAGTTGCTGTGGCATGAGTTTCTTTGACTGCACAGTTCTCAATAAAACAGGTATGGTATAGGTATCAACCAGTCCGGTTGTAATTGTAACATTATGTCCCCAGAGTTTTTCCAGATGTAACTCGACACTTTTTCCATGCACGCCAACATTGGCAATGTGTCCCCCTGCTTTTACGATATGCTGACATAACTGAAAAGTGGCTGGAATACCAACAGCCTCAATAACAACATCAACACCACGACCTTCGGTGAGTTCCATAACTTTCTGAATAACTCTTTCATTGCCTGCGCTGCTGTCAATTGTCTGTGTGGCTCCGAATTTCTTTGATAATTCTAAACGATTGGCATCGATATCTATCATAATAATTTCAGCAGGAGTATAGAATTGTGCTGTTAACAGAGCAGCCATTCCCACAGGACCAGCTCCAACAATTGCTACAATATCACCGAGTCTTACCTGTCCATTCAATACTCCAACTTCGAATCCTGTTGGCAGAATATCGCTTAACATAACCAGCGCTTCTTCTTCCAGTCCATGAGGAATATGATGGAGGCTTGTATCAGCATAGGGAATTCGTACAAACTCTGCCTGCGTGCCATCAATGGTGTTACCCAAGATCCATCCACCATTTTCACAGTGAGAATACATCTGTTTCTTACAGCTTCTACATCTACCACAGGAAGTGATACAACTTATAAGAACATGATCTCCGTTTTTAAAGTTGGAAACCCCGCTTCCAACTTCATCAATTATACCAACACCTTCGTGCCCCAGTATACGTCCATCAACAACAGTTGGAACATCTCCTTTTAAGATGTGTAGATCTGTGCCACAAATGGTTGTTTTGCTTATCCTGACAATGGCATCTGTATTTTTCTGTATAACCGGTTTTGGTTTGTCTTCAAAAACAGGATTGTTCGGACCGTGATAAACTAATGCTTTCATGATAATTCCCCCCTTGATATTAACCAATTAAATACCTAAATAGGCTTCTTTTATTTTTGGATGTTCAATAAGTACTTTAGATTCCCCGGAAATGGTGATTTCGCCCACTTCCATAACATAGGCTCTATTGCTTATTTCTAAAGCCATATGAACATCCTGTTCAACAAGCAGGATACTTACCCCGGCGTCGTTGATCTGTTTTACTACATCAACAAGAGTCTGTACGATTGTAGGAGCAAGACCCAATGTAAATTCATCTATTAAAAGAAGTTCAGGATCATTCATGAGAGCTCTGCCAATTGCAAGCATTTGCTGCTCTCCTCCTGAAAGATCTCCGCCAAGATGATTTTTTCTTTCATAGAGTCTGGGGAAAATGGCAAAGATTTTTTCCATTCTCTGCTTTAATCCATCCCTTCTTTGATATGCACCGATTTCAAGGTTTTCCTTAACTGTCATACCTGAAAAAATTCTTCTTCTTTCAGGAGCAAGGCTTATTCCGAGTTTCACAATTTTTTCAGGAGCGAGATTTGCGATGTTTTTGTCCTTAAAAAATATTTCTCCAGACCACACTCTGATCCTGCCAGCAATACTTCTCATGAGAGTGCTTTTACCTGCTCCATTAGAACCAAGAAGTGCTACTATCTCTCCTTTGTTGATTGTTAGAGAAACATTCCTTAAAATCTGTAAATCTCCATATCCAGTGTTAATATTTTTAACATTTAATAGTACCATTTTATGCTATTCCTCTTTGTGCGAATTTGCTTCCAAGGTAAGCTTCTATTACCATTGAATTATTGCATACCTCGGCTGGTTTGCCTTCACAGATTAATCTCCCCAGATGAAGCACCACAACTCTGTCTGATATTCCCATTATAACTTTCATGACATGTTCTATTGCAATAATTGTAATACCTCGCTCTTTAAGAAGAACTATTTCTTTCATTATATCATCGAGTTCTCTTGGATTAAGTCCTGCCATTACCTCATCAAGAATGAGAAGTTCCGGATCCATTGCAAGTGCTCTTGCCAGTTCAAGTTTCTTCCTCTGAGCTATTGGAAGAATGCTTGGTTCTTTATCTTTTTCATTTATGAGTCCCACAATTTGCAATGCTTCCATTGCTATCTGTCGTGCCTCAGCATTATTTTTAGCCTGCTTTTTACCATAAAAAGCTCCAACCATGACATTTTCAAGCACTGTAAGACCACTGAATGGTTTCACAACCTGAAATGTTCTTGATATGCCCATTTTTGCTATTTCATAGGTTTTTTTGTTGTTTATTATCTCTCCCTTGTAAAGAATCTCCCCAGCTGTTATATCTGTTAGTTTACATATGAGATTCATTAACGTGGTTTTACCCGCACCATTTGGTCCGATCATTCCAAGTATTTCTCCCTTGTAAACTTTAAGGTTTACATCGTTTAATACTTCAACGCCACCGTATTTTTTTGCAAGATTTCTTGTTTCAAGGATAACCATCTTTTCGACCTCTTACAATCTATATTCTTTTAAATTAATAATAATTTTTCTCAAAGAAAAGCCACCTTTAAATGTTTCAAACAGCCCCTTTGGTATAAAAAGAACAATGAATACAATAAGTGCACCGAGTATCATGCCATGAATTTCTATAAACTTACTCCAGACAATCTCAGAAATTAGTTCAAGAATAAAAGCACCGATCATGGGACCTAGAACTGTTGTGGCTCCTCCAAGTAATATCATTGCAAACATTTTAACAGAGTAAGTGGTTTCAAATGCAGTATGAGGGTCTATATATGTTAACCAGTATGCATAAGCTCCACCTACTATGCCCACTAAAGCTGCGCTTAATGCCCATGCCAGAGTTTTATAAACAGTGGTGTTTATTCCCATTACTGAAGCCGCATCTTCATCAATTCTGATTGCTCTCAGAGCATATCCGAACTTTGATCTCCATATTATAAATGCGACAGCGATTGAAAAAAGCATTATTAACATGATGGTGTAATAAAAGAATTTGTAAATATAAGCTGGTTCTCCTTCCATGATTGGTAAAGTTAAACCCATCCCTCCACCTGTTATATCTGTCATGTTATCAACGATTTCTCGTATGGCTTCCATTACACCAATTGTGGCTATTGCAAAGTAGTGTCCTTTTAATCTTAAAAGAGGTATTCCCAGAAGTACAGCAATTATAAATCCAGATAGCGCGCAGAATGGCAGAGTGGCAAGAAAAGAAATTTCAAATTTTGTCATTAATACACCAGTTACATAAGCTCCCACACCAAAGAATGCTATATTTCCAAAAGCTGGATATCCTGTATATCCAATGATAATGTTACTTCCAGTGGCAATAGCTGCAAACATGAAAGTCTGAGTTAGCACCCTTAACCAGTAGCCTGATACGAAAAAAGGCAGGCAAAGCATTATGATAAGAAATATTCCAAAAAGAAGGATACTTTTTTTCATATCAATGTTTTACCTCCGCAAAATATTTCTTCCCGAGTAATCCAGTGGGCTTTATAACAAGAACCAGCACCATAATTCCAAGTGTAATCGCATTTTTATAGCTTTCTCCGATAAAATAGGAGCTTAATGTTTCAGCAATTCCAAGTAATATCCCGCCGATAAGGGCACCTTCGACTCTTCCAAGTCCTCCTAAAATGCTCACTGTGAATGCTCTTAATGTTAATGATCCTGCAATACTTGGTGAAAAAGCCTGAGTTAGTGGTAAAAGACTTCCTGCAACTCCTGCAATTCCTGAAGCAATAGCAAATGTTAAAGCATAGATTTTTGCAGGGCTTATTCCTACCATCATCGCAGCATCTAAATCAAGAGATGTTGCTTTTATCGCTTTTCCATGCCAGGTTTTATTTAAGAATAAACTTAAAAGAAATGTTACAAAGATGCATATTGCAAATACTGCAAGTCTTATATAGGGAATAACGATATCTCCTATTACAAAGCTTGTGCCTGCATATTCAGGTGTTATTGATCGAAAGTCAGCTGAAAAAAATGTTGTCATAAAGTTTACAAGAAATATCTCTATTCCAAAGGTAAGAATAAGAAGCATGAAAATCTGGGCTCTTACTACAAGATTTAAAAGAAACCTCTGCAAAATATAACCAAAAATAAAAAGACATAGAAAACTGAATGGCAGACTTAAAAATGGGTCAATTCCATACTCCTGAAATAAAAAAAAGGTAATATATGCACCCAGAAGAGCCATTGCTCCATGTGCGAGATTGATAATGTTGGTTACTCCCCATATAAGCGAAAAACCCACACCAATAACAGCGTAAAATCCACCAAGAAGCAGTCCATTTATGAGAATTTGCACAATTATCATTTTCACCTCACGCTAAAAATTAAAATAAAAAGCCCAGGAAAACTCCTGGGCTCACAACTTATCTCCATGCTGGTTTTGGATAAACCGGCTTGGTTTCAGCAACATTGTCAGGATACACGGTTCTCTGTGTTCCTTTGAGGATCTGAATAACTGGCATGCCTTTTCCTACTACTTTACCGGTTGAATCAAATCTTATTTTGCCAAACAGGGTTTCTTCATTAAAGCTTAAAAGTGCCTGACGTATTTTATTTATATCGGTAAAACTGCCTGCTTTTTCAATTGCTCTCTGGAAAATTATGGCAGCTGTTGTTCCTCCTGCAGCATGATAGTTTGGTTCTACACGGAATTTTGATTTAAAGGCTTTGACAAAGTTTGCATTTGATCCAAAAACAGGGTCTTTATATTTTAAAGGTGGTGTCCACTGGGCAGACCCAAACACGTATTCTGCATCACCTTTGAGAGCTGTTACAAAATCAGGAAGAGTTGGTCCAACTGAAAAGGCTATTGCTTTTGGATTAAGTTTATAATCTTTGCTCTGTTTCACTATTACAACTGTATCCTGAAAATGTCCGCATCCAATGAGAATATCAGGATTTTTTGCTTTAATTTCAACTATTACTGTTGAGAGATCCTGTGTTCCCTTTGGATAGTCTTTGTAATAAACAACTTTATAACCATATTTCTGAGCTGATGCTTTTGCTCCCTGGGCTACCTGTGTTGAGAAGATGTCATTTGAATAAACAATTGCTACAGTATTTGGTTTTGGAGTTTTATTCTGTAACATTTTTAGAGTATCATCCATATATTCGGTTGCTACTGTATAGACTCCAAAAAGATTTTTGAATCCTCTTGTATAAAGCTTGTCAGCTCCAGCTCCTCCCTGAACCATCAATGCTCCATATTTTTCAGCAATGGCAGAGGTTGAAAAAACAGATTCACTTCCATAAGGACCTAAAATAAGTTTGATACCATCCTCAGTGATTAGTTTTTCTACAAGTTTTGCTGCTCTGTTTGGATCGCTTTCATCATCGTAGTATTTGATATCAACTTTATAGTATTTATTGCCAATCTTGATTCCACCTTTTTTGTTTACGGTTTCTTTCCATAGTTCATATCCCATTTTTACAAGATTGCCTTCCTTTGCGAGTTTACCGGTAAGAGATATTGCAGCACCAAATTTTATTACATCTGCTGCAAACAACGGCGCTGCCAAAAGACATATCAGGCTTAAAATTACAATCATAAATCCCAATCGTTTCATTTTGCCCCTCCTGTTTTAAAGTTTTTAATGATAATATTAGAATTTTTTAAAAAAGTCAACATTTATCTTGCCAGTTTTAGTTTTTTGGCTTTTTCAGATACAGCATGAGATACTGCCTGAGCAACCTTCTTGTTGAATATGCTTGGAATTATGTAATCTTCATTGAGTTCTTCATCTTTTATTATGTTTGCGATTGCATTAGCCGCAGCGAAGAAGATTTCTTTATCCACTCCTTTAGCTCTCACTTCAAGCAAGCCTTTAAACAGACCGGGAAATGCAAGAACATTATTTATTTGATTTGGATAGTCAGACCTTCCTGTTGCCATAATTCTTACTAAAGGCATTGCAATCTCGGGTGCTACTTCAGGGTCTGGATTTGCAAGGGCAAATACAACTCTGTCTTTTGCCATTTTTTTTATGTCCTCTGGTTTTAAAATATTGGGTGCGGATACTCCTATAAATACATCTGCACCTTCTATAGCATCGGACAGTTTACCTTTAATTTTACGGGGATTTGTTTTTCTGGCAAGTTCTTCTTTATGAGGGTCCATATCATCTGCTCTTCCTTCATATAAAATTCCAGCTCTATCGCATATAATGATATCATTCACTCCATAGTCAAGAAGCATGTATGCTATTGCTGTTCCTGCTGCGCCAGAACCGGCTATTACAATTTTGAACTCTTTTATATCTCTTTTAAAGACTCTTCCAACATTAATCAACGCAGCCAGTGTAACTATTGCTGTTCCATGCTGGTCATCGTGGATAACAGGAATGTCAAGCTCCTGTCTGAGCTTCTGTTCAACTTCAAAACAGCGGGGAGCTGCAATGTCTTCAAGATTGATTCCACCAAAAGGAGTTGAGATTTTTTTTACTATACTTACAATTTCATCAACATCTGTTGTTCTCAAAGCGATTGGGAAGGCATCAACTCCGCCAAATTCCTTGAATAACATGCATTTACCTTCCATAACTGGCATGGCAGCATCCGGTCCTATGTTTCCAAGTCCCAGAACTGCTGTTCCATCAGTGATAACCGCAACTGTATTACCTTTTATTGTGTATCGATAAACATGCTCTTTATTTTTGTTAATGTCAAGGCAGACGCGAGCCACACCAGGAGTGTAAACCCGTGAGAGGTCCTCCCTTACTTTTACTATTACCTTATTATATATACCAATTTTCCCTCCTTCGTGGACCAGAAATGTACGATCCATGACTCTTAGTATTTTAATTCCTTCAATATTTTTAAGAGCTTTAATGATTTTCTTTTCGTGTTCTGCATCTCTTGCATTTACTGTTATATCTCTGATTATTTTTCCTTTTTCTACTTTTACAATATCTATTGATCCCAGATCTCCGCCTGCTCCACTTATGGCAGATGCTATTTTCGCAAACATGCCAATTCTATTTTCAATCTCAACCCGTACTATTAGACTGTAACTCGGACTTGGCACATAGCCCATATTGACCTCCTTAAATTGTTTTTAAGTATAATAATTGCAGCATAAAAAATAGATTAATTGAGGCTTTTAAGGGATTTTTTGTCTTCTGGATTAAATACTCACTGAACTGCTTCGGATTATGAAAACCGGAAAAATCTATGAAAATGATAATATGATTTTCTGCTTTGGAGTCACTCATGAAACTATTAGTAGAATGAGTGAAAATCATGGTGTCATGTATGTGCAGACACGCTGTGGACAAATTAAATATCTCCTCTATCTTGACATTGTGCTATAAATTATACAAAATAAATTACTTTTTGCAAAGAGTCTGTTATGGAGGAAAAAATTAATGGAGATTAACAAGCACTACTTTGACACTGTGATTATTGGTTCAGGCCTTGCAGGTCTTAGAGCATCGATTGAATGTGTTAAACACGGTACAGTTGCTGTGCTAAGCAAACTTTATCCAACCCGTTCTCATTCCACTGCGGCTCAGGGAGGAATTGGTGCGGCTCTTGGCAATGAGGAGCCTGACAATCCAGAGTGGCATACATATGATACTGTAAAGGGAAGTGATTTTCTTGGTGATCAGGATGCAATTGAGATAATGTGTTATGATGCCATTCCTACAATTATAGAGCTTGAACACATGGGTGTTCCATTTTCAAGAACTCCTGAGGGCAAAATCGCTCAGAGAAGATTTGGTGGACACACAAGGGATTTTGGTGCTGCACCTGTAAGGCGTGCCTGTTATTCAGCAGACAGAACCGGGCATGCAGTGCTTTTTGCATTATATGAACAGGGACAGCTCAATGGGGTTAGGTTCTTTCAGGAGTTTCAGGTTCTTGACATTGTAATTGAAAACAATGCTGTTCAGGGAATTATCACAATGAATATAAAAAATGGCTCAATTCATGTGTTTGAATCAAAAGCATTAATTATAGCAAGTGGAGGGTTTGGAAAGATATTTAAAGTAACATCGAATGCCTATGCAAGTACCGGTGAGTGTTTGAGCATGCTTTTTAAGCAGGGATATCCTCTTGAAGATATGGAGTTTTTCCAGTTTCATCCAACCGGACTTTATGGACTTGGGATACTGATTACTGAAGGAGCAAGGGGAGAAGGTGGAATATTGATTAATGGAAATGGTGAGAGATTTATGGAACGTTATGCACCAACAATAAAAGACCTTGCGCCAAGAGATATGGTATCACGTGCCATATTGACTGAAATAAGAGAGGGCAGGGGAATTGATGGTAAAGACTATGTCTATCTTGATTTAAGACATATTGATAAGAAAATTCTTGAGGAAAGGCTTCCTGAGATAACAACATTCTGTAAGATTTACTTGGGCATTGATCCTTCTAAAGCACCAATTCCTGTTGTTCCAACTGCTCATTATGCAATGGGTGGAATTCCAACTGATGTTGATGGAAGAGTTTTAAAGGATGTTGATGGATCTGTTATTGAAGGACTTTATGCTGCTGGTGAGTGTGCCTGTGTCTCCGTTCACGGTGCCAATCGTCTTGGATGTAACTCTCTTCTTGATACAGTGGTTTTCGGTAGAAGAGCTGGAAAGTCTGCTATAAGTATAATTAAATCAGCTAAGAAAAACAGAGTGAAAAAGGAAAGAATACAGAATATCATTGATTGCATAAGTATGATAAAGAACAGCAATGGACGAGAGAATGTTGCATCAATCAAACAGGATTTACAGAAAAATATGATGGATAAATGTTCTGTATTTAGAAAAGAGGAAGATTTAAAAGAGCTACTTGATGAGATAAATGATATTAAGGAAAGATATAAAGAAATCTCAATCACAGACAGATCAAATACATTCAATACTGAATTACTGGATGCTGTTGAGCTTGGACATATGATTACACTTTCAGAAGTTATTGTTTCCTGTGCCTTACAGAGAACAGAAAGCAGAGGAGCTCACTGCAGAGAGGATTATCCAAAAAGAGATGATGAAAACTGGCTCAAGCATACTTTTGTATTTCAGACTGAAAAAGGTATTTTATTTAAATACAAACCTGTTAACATAACAAGATTTCAACCACAGGAGAGGAAATACTGATGGAAAAATACTACACATTTAAGATTAAAAGGTTTTTACCGGATGAAACTCCTTCTGTAAGATGGGATGAATTCAGAATCAGACTTAACAGAATGGAAAGAATTATTGATGGACTGATAAAAATTAAAGAGACAAGAGATGGAACTCTCACTTTTCGAAAATCCTGCGCTCATGGTGTATGCGGTTCCTGTGCAATGAAAATCAACGGCAAAAACAGGCTTGCCTGCCAGACTCTTGTTAAGGATATGCCAGAGGTGATTGAAATTGAGCCATTGCCAGCTCTGCCTGTTATAAAGGATCTGGTTGTTGATATGACACTGTTTTTTGAAAAAAATGACAGAGTTTTACCTTATTTAATCAATGATGAACCTCCTCCTGAAAGGGAAAGGTTACAGAGCCCTGATGATCAACACAAGATTCTTGAATCAATAACCTGTATTATGTGCGGTAGTTGCACCACTTCATGTCCTGTTTTCTGGGCGGACAAAGAATATCTCGGACCTTCAGCCCTTCTTAAAGCATATAGATTTACATTTGATACACGTGACAGGGCAACACAACAGAGGCTCGAAAAAATAACTGGAGAACACGGGGTATGGAGATGTCATTCTATTTTTAACTGTGTTGATGTCTGCCCAAAGGAGATAGATATTACAAAGCACATACTCAAATTGAAAAGACTGGCTGTTAAAAAAGGGTTTACAGGAGGTGAACAATGAGGTATAAATGGAGCATTAACTCTTTAGCATGGCTTTTTCACAGGATTACCGGTATTGTATTGAGTTTTTACATCATTGCTCACATTTATGTTTTAAGCCATCTTAAAGACCCTGAGTCATATAACAGGTTAATGGGTATGATGAAAAATCCGATTGTTAAAATCGGTGAGCTAGGTCTTTTTGCAGTTGTTTTAATTCATGTATTTGCCGGTCTTCGAGTAACATTTCTTGAAGCTGGAATTTCAACAAAATATCAGAAGCATATGGCATATACAGGAGCTGTTTTTATAGCTCTGGTATGGTTTATAGGTGCGGTTTACTTTTTAAAGGAGGTGTTCTAGTGGGACGTACTTTTGCCTGGCTTTTTCATAGATTAACAGGTATTATACTTGTAGTAGGTTTGCTCTATCACTTCCATTTAATGCATTTTATGGGACATGACAACTACTCATACGAAGCTGTAATGAAGAGACTGGCTGATCCTGCGTGGAAAACTTTTAATATTGTATTTTTATTTTCAGCTCTTTATCATGGTTTTTACGGATTAAATGGCATTATCACTGAATATATAAAGAGTAATTTTTTGAAAAATAGTTTAAATGTGCTGGTGTTTATTCTACCTTTAGTGCTTGCATTTTTTGGTGTAAAGATTGTATTTTTTTAAAAACCAAAGGAGAAATTAAATGCCTCTAACTTATAGCTGGAAAGGTAGAACACAGGAAGGCAATCTTGTAACAGGTGAAACAGAGGCAGAAAATGAATTAGAGCTTCTTTTAGCATTGAGAAACAGCGGGATAATTCCTCGATATGTAAAAGAGAAGGAAGAAAGGAAAATTTTCACTTTCGGGAAGGTCTCGCAGAAAGATATTTTATTTTTTACACGTCAGTTTGCAACTCTTTTTGCAGCAGGTGTTCCTGTAGTACAGGCTTTTGATGCGTTAATAGATCAGATTAAAAATAAATCTTTCAAAAAAGTTCTTATTCAGATGAGAAATGATATAGAAAAAGGTTCGTCACTTGCTGAGTCAATGAAAAGACATCCAAAAGTTTTCAATTCTCTTTTTATTAATATGGTCAGAGCAGGTGAAGAAGGTGGAATTCTGGAGAAAGTTCTTCAGAGAATGGCTGATTATTTTGAAAAGATGATTAAACTTAAAAGAAAAATTATAGGTGCAATGATTTATCCCTCGTTGATCATTGCTGTGGCTGTTTTGGTGGTTTCTATAATAATGATATTTGTTATTCCAACATTTGCAAAGTTGTTTGGTGAAATGGGGATAGATCTTCCACTGCCCACGAGGATTACAATTGCTGTGAGTAATTTTATGGCTAAATCAGCAGTTTTCATCTTAGCTGGAATTATAGGATTCTTTGTTTTTATAAAATTTTTACGAAAGTCTGAAAGGGGAAAAAAGATTATAGATGGTGTTCTTCTTAAAGCTCCGCTTCTTGGCGTAGTTTTGCTCAAAGCTTCTCTTTCAAGATTTGCAAGAACACTTGGAACTCTTTTGAGTAGCGGAGTTCCGATACTTTCAAGTATGGAGATAAGTGCCAGAGCTTCAGCCAATAAAATTATAGAAGATGTTGTTTTAGAGATGAAAGAAGATGTAACCGCTGGTAAATCTCTGACCGAGGTTTTAAAGACCAATCCTGAAATTTTTCCACCAATTTTTGTTCAGATGGTCAGTGTTGGAGAATCCACAGGGGCAACTGATGAGATGCTTAACAAAGTAGCAGATTTCTATGATGAGGAAGTTGACAATGCTGTTGCCAATCTTATGAGTATGCTTGAACCAGCATTGATAATATTTCTCGGTGTTACAATTGGATTTATAGTGCTCTCACTGTATCTGCCAATCTTCAGGCTTGGTGAGGTTGTTGGTAGAGGTTGATAAGAGCTTTATTTAATCTTTCGATATCCTCTTCAGTATGGCCTGCACTTATGGAGATTCTTATTCTTGGAGTTCTGACTGTTGGAGGTTTGATCACAGGTGCATAAATACCTGAGTTATTAAGAATGTTTGATGCTCTCATTGCATCTTCTATATTTTCAAAAAGAATTGGAATAATAGGAGTCTGTGTATCTGTTGTGCTAAGTTTGAGTGTTTTTATAGTATTCATGACTCTTTGAGTGTTTTCCCACAGTTTTTTTATCAATGTTTTATCTTCCATTATAATTTTCAGTGAAGCATATGAAGATGCAACCACGCTTGATGGTAAAGCAGTTGAAAATATAAAGCCTCTTGCAGAATTTATAAACCAGTTTATCAGGATATCAGTGCCGCAGACAAACGCACCAAAACAACCAACTGCTTTTGACAGTGTGCCCATCTGAATTACAAAATTATCAGCAGATAATCCAAAGTGCTTCAATGTACCATGACCTTCTCCAAGAATACCTGTTCCATGTGCATCATCAATATAAAGTAGAGCTTCCTCAGATTTGCAGAGTTCATAAATTTCTCTAATAGGAGCAATATCTCCATCCATGCTGAAAACAGTATCTGTTATGATAATTTTTTTACCATTACATGGAGTGTCTTTAATAAGCCTGATAAGATGTTGTAAATCTTTATGTCTGTAGATAAGTTTTTTTGCTCTGCTTAGCCTGCATCCATCTATTATGCTTGCATGATTAAGTTCATCACTTAAAATTAAATCATCTTCATCTGCAATAGCTGGAATTAAACAACTATTTGCTGTATAACCGGAGTTTAAAACTAAAGAAGCCTCTGAATCCTTAAACTTGCAGATAAGTTTTTCCAGCTCTTTATGAATCAGTGTCCCACCACTTAAAAGACGCGCAGCTCCGGAACCGGCACCGAAGAGTTCAATTGCTTTCTGAGCGGATTTCTTGACCAGTGGATGCTTGCTCAACCCGAGATAGTCATTGGATGCAAAATTTATATAACTTCTGCCTTTGATGGTGATCTTCATACCTTCCGCAGTTTCCATATCAATAATTGAACGATAAAGTTGTTGATCTTTTAGTTGTTGTAATTTTTTTTCAATAATTTCAAAAAATTTTTCAAACATAAAAAATACCCCTTGACAAAAATCTCACCTTCGTATAATATTGGTGGTAAATGGTGGTAGAAAGTGGAAAACAAATATGATATCTTTCATAGGGAAATATTACCATAATCTTGATCAAAAAGGAAGAGTGATGATGCCAGCCTCTCTAAGAGAGGTTCTGTCTGGTAGATATCCATCAGGGAAGCTTTATCTTACAAATGCTCCATTTGACAGAGCATTGCATCTTTATCCTTTTGAAGAATGGGTAAAGCTTGAAGACAAAATAAGAGAACTGCCGAAGTCTGATGAGGCAGTTATGTATTTTTTGCGAAGAGTTATAGCGTCAGCTGTTCCTTTAGAACTTGATAAACAGGGAAGAATACTCATTCCTTATGAACACAGACAGGATGCTGGTATTAACTCAGAGGTTGTTATTGTTGGCCAGATTGAAAGAATTGAAATATGGGATAAGGCTACATGGGATAGCATAACAGACCCAACAAAAGTCGATATAAAGAGGATTCAGGATGGTCTTGCTAAGTATGGATTGTAAAAAGATACATATTCCTGTGATGGTAAGAGAGGTGATTGAACTCCTTAGTCCTGAAGTGGACGGAGTCTATGTTGATGCCACAGTGGGTTGCGGAGGACATTCAGTTGAGATACTTAAGCAATCCGGTTTTGCTGGAAGATTAATCGGAATTGATAGAGATGAGTCCGCCATAAAGAGTTCTGCTGAGGTTCTCATTGATTCGAGGGTAATTTTAAGGAAGGCGAGATTCTCTGAGTTAAAAGATGTGCTTTCAGAGTTAAATATTGAACAGATTGATGGAATTATTTTTGATCTAGGTGTTTCAATGCTTCAGTTGAAGGATCTGTCAAGAGGATTCAGTTTCCATTCAGAAAGCATGCTTGATATGAGAATGGACCAGACAACATCTCTTACAGCATGGGATGTTGTAAATAAGTATCCTGAAAATAAGCTTGAACAAATTTTCAGAGACTATGGCGATGAACCATTTGCAAGGAGAATCGCAAGAGAAATTGTAAGGCAGAGGAGCAGAAAGCCAATTGATAGTTGTAAGGAGCTATCAGAACTCATAAAAAGGATTATTTCAAGAAGAGGAAGGCTTCATCCAGCAACCAGAATTTTTCAGGCAATAAGAATAGAAATAAACAGAGAAATTGATGAACTCAAAGAAGGATTAAGACAGACAGTTGAATTATTAAAATCAGGTGGAAGAATCTGTGTAATCTCCTACCATTCAGGAGAGGACAGAGTTGTGAAAAATTTTTTCAGAGATGAGGAAAAAAAAGGCAGACTGAAAATTCTTACTAAAAAACCTATTCTACCTTCTATTGATGAAATTACCAGAAACCCGTCAGCAAGAAGTGCGAGATTTAGGGGAGGTGAAAAGTTATGAATACTTCAGTTAAAAAAAATTCTTACATTATGCATGTTGTATTAATAATTTTAAGTCTGTGCACTATTTTTTCTATTTTATGGATCAGGTCAAATGTAATCTCGCTGGAGTACCGATTAAGTAATCTCGAGGATAAAAAAAAGGAGATATTGAGAGAAAGGAGAATGTTGCTTGCTGAAAAATCATCTTTAACTTCTTTTGTAAGGCTTGATAATGTTGAAGGACATTTACTTGTATTTCCTGATAGAACAAAGGTTGTTTATATATATGGAAATCCTGAAAATGTAGTGAAAGTAGTGAACTTTAATAAGAAGAATTGAAATGCAAAAAAGACTAATTTTACTGAAAATAGTATTTTTAGTCTGTTTTGTATCCATTATTTTTCGTCTTGGCTTGATAATGTTTGTTGAACATGAGGCTTATTTTTCCAAAGCAAAACTCCAACAGGTAAAGAAGCAAGAAATTATACCTAAAAGAGGCAATATATATGACAGAACTGGAAGAGAGCTGGCAGTTTCTTTAGAAAAAGAATCCCTGTTCATTGATCCAGCATCTGTAAAGTCAGATGAAACAATAAGTGTTTTAAAACATTATATAAAAGTTGATACTGACCATATTATAAATCAAGCAGAAAAGAATAAAAGATTTTTATGGCTTGAAAGAAAAGTGGATCATTCTGTTGTTGAAAAAATTAAAGCATTGAAGATAGATGGTGTGGGGTTTGTTACAGAAGGAGCAAGATTTTATCCAAAGGGTTTTCTTGCTTCCCATATTCTGGGTTTTGTCAATGTGGATGAGCATGGTATGGAGGGCCTGGAAAGATACTATGATAGGTATCTTAAGGCAGAGAAGTCTTCAAAATCAGTCTTAACAGATGCAAGAGGCAAAAAGCTATCTGATGGAGATTTAAGAGATGTGAAAGGGAATAATATTTTTGTCACAATTGATGAAGGCTTACAGTATATTGTTGAAAAATATCTTGATGAAGCAATAAAAAAATGGCATGCTTCTTCAGGAACTGTAATTATGATGGATCCATTTACAGGAGAGATTCTTGCTTTAGCTAACAGGCCAACCTATGATCCCAACAGTTTAAAATCAATAAAAGATATTGGTATAATAAGAAATCGTGCAATAACTGATCTATATGAGCCTGGTTCAACCTTTAAAATAGTTACAGCAACTGCGGCTTTAGAGGAAGGGATTGTCAAACCATCGACTACATTTGATTGTTCTCAGGGATATATTGAGGTTGGAGGTAAAAGAGTAAAGGATGCTCATAAACAAGGAGTTCTTACTTTTGAAGAGGTTATTCAAAAATCTTCCAATGTGGGTACAATAAAAATAGCAATGATGCTTGGTAAGGAAAAACTCTATCACTATATTAAAAAATTTGAGTTCGGTGAAAAAACCGGAATAGACCTTCCTGGAGAAATATCGGGTTATGTAAGACCGACTCAGAAATGGTCAGGAACATCAATAGGTGCAATTCCTATTGGACAGGAGGTGGCAGTTACAGCCATTCAGATTCTGAGAGCTTATTCCACGATTGCAAATGGTGGTTATCTTGTAAAACCATTTGTTGTATCCGAGATTCACTCTCCAGAAGGTAATATTCTGTATAAAGCTGTCATACACAGAGAAAGAGTGGTTTCGGAAAAAACAGCAAGGATAATGAGAGAAGTGCTGAAAAAGGTTACAGAAGATGGAGGAACAGCCACTGCTGCAAAACTTGATGGCAATAATGTAGCAGGTAAGACAGGCACCGCACAGAAGTATAATCCTAAAACAGGCAGATACTCAAAGGACAGTTATGTTAGCTCATTTGTAGGATTTATACCAGCGGATAATCCCCGTATTGCGATGATAGTTGTAATTCATGATCCAAAAGGTATTCATTATGGAGGAGTTGTTGCAGCACCTGTATTCAAGGCTATTTCAGATGAAGCCCTTGCCTATCTTAATGTGCCAAGAGATGATGCGAAGGAAAAAGGCCTTGTTGTTACTTTTAATAATGAAATAAGCAGAAATGTTACAATGGCACGAAAATGATTTTAAAAGAACTTTTACGGAATGATTTTAATGTTAAAGGAGATACAGACAGAGATATCTCATATATAAGCTATAATTCCAAAGATATAAAAGCATCAACTCTTTTTATAGCAATCTCAGGCCACAAAGTTGACGGACACCTTTTTATTGAAGAAGCGATAAAAAATGGAGCAAAAGCCGTTGTTTATGAGCTGGACAGATTTACTCCTGCCGATGATGCGGATACTACCTGGATAGGAGTTAACAACAGCAGGGATGCTCTTGCATGGATGAGTTCAAGATTTTTTAAAAATCCTTCTGAAAGACTTAAAATGATCGGTATAACAGGTACAAACGGTAAGACAACAACATCATATCTAATCAGGGGAATTCTGAAAAAATATGGCAAAAAAACAGGAGTTATTGGAACAATCAAATATCTGATTGATGATGAGGAGAGAGCTTCTATTCATACAACTCCAGAAGCTTTGCAGTTTCAGGAGCTCCTTTCTGAGATGGTAAATAAAGGAATAGAATATGTAATTTCAGAGGTTTCTTCTCATGCACTTGCTTTAAAGAGAGTTGATTATACCAGATTTGATATTGCTGTATTTACCAATCTTTCGAGGGATCATCTTGATTTTCATAAAGATATGGATGACTATTTCATAACAAAAAAGAGACTTTTTACTGAGTTGCTGAAAAGTGATGGCATTGCAATTATTAATATAGACGATGTTTACGGAGTAAAGCTTGCCGAGCAACTAAAGAGCAGGAAGATTCTTTATTCAATTGAGAATTCAGATGCGGATATTTATGCAAAAAATTACAGATTAAAATTTAAAGAGACAGAGATAGATATTGTGATTGAGAAAAAACATGAGTTATCTATCAAAACATCATTGTTGGGAATCCCTAACATTTATAATGTGCTTTCTGCAACAGCTACAGCAATTGCCCTGAATATTCCACTTGATATTGTTCAGTCTGCATTTTCCGAGATTGAGACTCCAGCTGGAAGATTTGAGAAAGTTGACGAGGGTCAGGATTTTCTCGTGTTTGTGGACTATGCTCATACTCCTGATGCACTTGAAAGACTGCTTACCAGTATAAAAAGATTTAAAGAACAGGTATCAAAAGATGGCAGAATAATTACAGTTTTTGGTTGCGGAGGTAACAGAGACAGAGGCAAAAGGCCTGTAATGGGAAGAATTGCTACAGAACTCAGCGATATAGCTATTATTACATCAGATAATCCAAGATGGGAAGAACCGATAGAGATAATTAGGGAAATAGAAAGCGGGATTTCAAAGGACAACTATATGATTGTGCCGGATAGATCAATGAGTTTATCGATTGGAACAAAAATGTGTAGAACAGGAGATATTCTTGTGGTTGCAGGTAAGGGTCATGAAGACTATCAGGAGATACAGGGTAAGAGATACCCATTCAGTGATAGAGAAGTTTTAAAAGAAACCTTAAAGTCATTAAGGAGATAAACTTTGTTCAGTCTTGATGATTTAATACAGGCAACACATGGAAGGCTCCTGTCAATGGGAAAAGAAATTTTCAGAGAAGCTTCAATTGACACAAGAACAATAGGTGAGAATGATTTGTTTTTTGCCCTGAAGGGTTCAAAAACAGACGGTCATGAATTTTTAGCTGAAGCTTTTACAAAAGCTTCTGGAGCAGTCATTTCAAGAGGACAGAGCATAGATTTTCATAATAAAACTGTTGTGCTTGTCAAAGACACTCTTAACGCATTACAGCAACTTGGAGGATACTTAAGAAAACAGTTTAAGGGTAAGGTTATCGCAGTTATAGGAAGCAATGGCAAAACAACAACAAAGGAATTAATTTGTCAGTTTTTATCAAAAAAATACAGAGTTCTTAAGACTGAAGGGAATTTAAATAACAATATCGGAGTTCCTCTGTGTATTAGTAGAGTTGAAGCTAATACTGAAATAATGGTTCTTGAACTGGGGACAAATAAACCGGGAGATATCAGGGAATTGTGTGAAATAGTTTATCCAGATTGTGCGGTGATTACAAATATTGGTTATGAACACATTGAAGGATTTGGTTCAATTAAAGGAGTAAGAGATGGAGAGCTTGAGATCCTTCCGTATGTTAAGACAGTTTTTACAAATGGTGATGATGAGTTTCTCATGGATGGACTTAAAGGCTGGAAAGGACAGATCTTAACATTTGGACTTGGCAGAGAATGTGATTTCAGAGCTGACAATATAAATTTTTATGATGACCATGCCCAGTTTGAATTTTATACTGATACTGCGAGTTTTCCATTGAAAACTCATTTAACCGGCATACACAACATTTATAACATAACAGCAGCCACAGCAGTTGCTACTTTTTTGGGGATATCTAAATGCATTATCACGCAGGTTACAGAAGTTTTCACTCCTGTAAAAATGCGCGGAGAGATAATAAAAATAAATGGATTGGAAATATTTCTTGATGCATACAATGCCAATCCTTCTTCAATGAAGCTTGCATTAGAGGAACTTGCAAGAAGAAAAAGAGAGCGAAAAACAGTTGCTGTTTTAGGTGATATGATGGAGCTTGGTTCATTTACACAAAAAGCCCATGAAGAAGTTGGCAGACTGATTAAAAAGCTTGGAATAGATATTTTTATAGGAGTGGGAACGTTTATAAAAGATGCTTTAAGATATGTTAATGGATATGTTTTTGATGATGCTGTTCAGGCAGGAGAATTTTTAAAAAGACAGCTCAATGGTTCTGAAGTTGTTTTAATTAAAGGTTCAAGAGCTATGCAAATGGAGCGGATTGTTGAAGTATTGAAGGAGGATGTTCTTTAATGCTATATGAGATTCTTTATAGATTGAGCGATCAGATTTCTATATTAAATGTCTTTCGCTATATTACTTTCAGAACGGTTTTAGCTATACTGACTGCTTTTTTTTTCACATTTATCATTGCTCCTGCATGCATAAGATGGCTTAAAAAATTAAGCCTTACTCAATATATAAGAGATGATGGACCCAAAACACATTTAAAAAAAGAGGGCACTCCCACAATGGGAGGCATAATTATAATTGCTTCTGTTTTGGTTTCTGTATTATTATGGGGAAACCTGAAAAATCATTATATATGGGTTATGATTATAAGTTTTTTAGGCTTTGGTTTTATTGGATTCATTGATGACTATCTTAAAGTTACAAGACATAATTATAGAGGAATGCCTGGTAGATATAAGTTGCTTGCGCAGCTTTTACTTGCTTTTTCAGTGACTTTATTTTTGTATTTTAACCCGAAGGATCCTTACACAACTGTTTTAAATATTCCTTTTTTCAAACAATGGCTAATTGATCTGGGGATATTTTATCTTCCATTTGCTGTTTTTGTTATTGTAGGTGCTTCAAATGCTGTAAATCTTACAGATGGAATGGATGGACTTGCAGCAGGATTGGTGGGAATTGCATCTATTGTGAATGCTGTTCTTCTTTATATCTCAGGACATGCTGTTTTTGCAAAATATCTTTATGTTCTTTATATTCCAGGAACAGGCGAACTTGCTGTTTTCTGCGGAGCGATGCTTGGTGCATGTCTTGGTTTTCTCTGGTATAATTCCTATCCTGCAGATGTTTTTATGGGTGATGTCGGATCACTCAGTCTTGGAGGAGCCCTTGGAAGTCTGGCAGTTATTACAAAACATGAGATTGTTCTAGCTCTGGTTGGAGGTATATTTGTTGTGGAGGCTCTTTCTGTTATTCTTCAAGTGGGGTATTTTAAATTAACCAATGGAAAGAGAATTTTTAGAATGGCGCCTCTTCATCATCATTTTGAGTTAAAAAAATGGCCAGAACCAAAGGTTATTACCAGATTCTGGATAATAGGAATTATACTTGCACTTTTAAGTCTTTTGACATTAAAACTGAGGTGATGTTATGCAAAAACTCAAAGGATTAGTATTGAATGTGAAAAATTTTATATTTTGCATTTCTGTTTTATTGACTTATACTGCAACAGCTTATTGTTTTGATATTGATGCTCCAAGTGCTGTTGCAGTTGATGCTCAGACAGGAAAGATTCTTTATGGCATAAATCCGCATACAAAGCTGCCCCCAGCAAGCACAACGAAGCTTGTTACAGTTATGATTGCTCTTGACAACCTTGATCTTGAACAGAAAGTAATCATATCAAAAAAGTCAGCAATGACTCCAGGGGTGACGCCAAGACTTATAAAAGGTGAGGCTTACAAAGTGCGAGATCTCGTTTATCTTGCATTGATGCGTTCTGTTAATGCCGCAGCAGTTGCGCTTGCTGAGGCTACAGCAGGAAGTGAGGCTAATTTCGTTAAACTCATGAATAGTAAGGTACAGAAAATTGGAGCAAAGGACACAAGGTTTGTAAATTCATCTGGACTGCCCGGTAGAGGTCAATATACAACAGTTTATGATCTGACAAAAATTATGTCTCATGCACTTGAATATCCATTAATAAAAGAAGCTATTCATACTCGTGTTTATTTGATCAGATCTTTAAATGGCAAAAAGCATTTTATACAGAATACAAATCAGCTTTTATGGGAGGAAGACAATATCATAGGTGGTAAAACAGGATATACAAGAACTGCGAGGCATTGTTTTGTGAGTGCTTATAAAGTGAGAGGAAGACTTGTTTATACAGCTATACTTGGAGATCCTAACAGGGAAAAACTCTGGAAAGATACGCAACAATTGGTTGTTAAGGCTGAGGATGTTTTGACAGGCAAAGAAGAACCCATGGTCAAACTTTCTGAAGAAAAAATGAGTGTTCCTGTATCTTATAAAACTAACAAAAACCATATTAAAAAAATCAGGACAGATAAAAATAAAAAAACAACAAAAACAGATAAAAATAAAGTGAAAAAAACATCAAAGAATAAGAGGGTAAAAAATGCAAAGAATAATAAATCAACTATCTGAACTTCAAAATAAAAAAGTTGCCATTGTTGGGATGGGGAAAAGCGGTCTTGCAGCATCTGAATTACTCTATAATCTTGGTGCAAAGTTAATAATAAATGATAAAAAAAACGACAATGAACTTTTAAACGATATAGAGTCAATAAACATAAAAGTAGAGAGGATAACAGGAGGAGGTCATCCACCTGAGGCCCTTCAAGATGCTGAATTAATAGTTGTAAGTCCGGGAGTTCCATTAAGTACACCTTCAATTGTTTCCGCAATTTATAAGGGTATTCCGGTTATAAGCGAGATAGAATTGAGCTGGCAGATAATGACATTAATAAAGAATGACGTAAAAATAGTAGGAATTACAGGTTCTAATGGAAAATCCACCACTTCCACTCTTATTTATGAGTTTTTGAAAGGAGATGGTAAAAAAGTTTATCTCGCAGGTAACATAGGATTCCCAATGGCAGAGATTGTTTTAAAACTTATTAACAGAGAGATTGATCTTGACTATATTGTTTTAGAACTTTCAAGCTTTCAGCTTGAAGGAATAAAAATGTTTAAATCTGATTTTGCAGCGGTTCTTAATATTACTCCTGACCATATGGATAGATATTCCGGAATGAAGGAATATATTGAAGCGAAGTCAAGAATTTTCCAGAATCATGAAGGAGATGATTATCTTATCCTTAATATGGATGATAAGAATACATTATTAGTTATTGAGCAGTTGAAAAATGTGTATTTAAAAAAAGGTAGGCTTCCTCATATTTTTTATTTCAGCAGATTTCAGGAAGTTTACGGAGCTTATTTAAAAAATGATCATGTTTACTTTTATCCAAAGGAAGATATTTCTGATGATCTTAAGAATGAGATGAGAAATACAGTTCTTCCGTTGTCAACATTCAGAATAAAAGGCGTGCATAACATTGAAAATATAATGGCTGCTTCTTTGCTGGCTTTATGTGCGGGATGTAAGGCAGATACAATTAAAACAGTTGTGAAAGAATTTCCAGGACTTCCGCACAGGATGGAATTTGTAAGAGAAATAGATGCAGTGGCGTATATAAATGATTCAAAGGGAACAAATGTCGATGCGGTTTTAAAGTCTCTTGAGAGTTTTGCGGGTAATGTAATTTTAATTGCCGGGGGAAGGGATAAAAATGGTGATTTCTCTGCTCTTAGAGATCTTGCGAAAGAAAAACTGAAGGCTTTAATAGTTATTGGCGAGGCAGGACAGAAAATAGCAGATGCTTTTGGCGATCTTGTTGATCATTATTTTGCAGAAGATATGAAATCTGCTGTGCTTAAAGCAAAAGAGTTGGCCAGATCTGGAGATGTTGTTTTACTTTCTCCTGGATGTGCGAGTTTTGACATGTTCAAAAATTTTGAACATCGTGGAGAAGTATTTAAAGAGATTGTGAATTCTTTATGAACAGGGGTTCTATTGATAAGACTCTTATAATTACGGTGATTGTTCTTGTAATTATAGGGCTTATTGCAGTTTATAGCTCTACTTCTGTATTAGCCTCTGTAAAAGCAAAATATGCTGACAGGGGAGGTATGATTTATTTACAGAAACAGCTCTTTACTTTGATTATAGGTTCTCTTTTAATGGTTGTTTTTATGTTTTTATCAACAGAAAAGCTGAAAAAACTTGTTTTTCCCATGCTTATTATTTCTTTTATCATGCTTCTTTTAGTTTTCAGCCCTCTCGGAGTGAGCGCAGGAGGAGCAAGAAGATGGTTGAGGCTGTGGCCAAGTGTTTTTCAACCATCAGAACTTGTAAAGCTCGCGATGGTTTTCTTCCTCGCATGGTATATGAGTCGTTCTGACTATGATAGGGAAAGCTTTAGACAGTTTATAATTCCGATAGGATTACTGGGTATTTTTCAGGTAATTTTTCTCAAACAACCTGATTTTGGTGCAGCGATGACTCTTGGAATAATCACTCTGTCAATGCTTTTTATAGGAGGTGTAAGTCTGAGATTTCTCGGAATAATTTCTTTAGTTGCCATTCCGGTTATAATTTATCTTGCAAAAGAACCATACAGATGGAAAAGAATAGTTTCATTTCTTGATCCTTGGTCTGATCCTCAGGGAAGTGGTTTTCAGCTTGTTCAGTCATTGATTGCTCTTGGAAGCGGTGGACTTATAGGTCAGGGGTTGGGTGAGGGAAAGCAGAAACTTGCTTTTTTACCGGAGATACATACAGATTTTATATTTGCTCATATTGGTGAAGAGATGGGATTTATTGGTGTATGTGTTGTTGTTATTCTTTTCTTTTTGATATGTATGAGAGGACTTAGTATTGCCAGAAAACAGTCTGAGCTGTTTTACTATTTTCTTGCCTCAGGAATTACAATTATGATTTCGATTCAGGCACTTATAAATTTTGCAGTTGTAACAGGTCTTGCACCAACAAAAGGGCTTCCTCTACCATTTATAAGTTACGGAGGATCCTCACTTGTTGTAAATCTGATTGCTGTAGGAATTTTACTTAATCTTTCAAGGCTAAGTCATAACCCTAGCTTTCCAGAAGTGGTAATTAAGAAAAAAACAAAATTAAGAACTTATAGATACTACTATAAGAGCAGGGGTCGAGCTTAAAGGAGCTTTGTTCCTTTAAAACCTGAAATTTATAAGGAGTTTAAAATAGACTCCTTCACGATAAGAGGCTTATATGAAAGTAATTATTGCTGGTGGAGGCACTGGAGGACATCTTTTTCCTGGAATTGCTCTTGCAGAGTCTATTATAAAGAGATATCAAGATGCCCGGATTGTTTTCGTCGGGACTCAGAAAGGACTGGAGGCAAAGGTCATACCAAGGATAGGATATGAATTAAGATTTATCTCCATTAAGGGATTTATCGGGAAGGCTTTAGGTGATAAAGCAAAATCACTCTGGAGTCTTGCCAAATCCATGTCCGAATCAAAAAAAATTATAGATTCTTTTTCTCCGGATATCGTTTTCGGAGTTGGTGGATACGCATCCCTTCCACTGGTTTTAATGGCATCTTTTAAAAAAGTTCCTTCAATAATCCTTGAACAGAATACTGTTCCAGGGCTTGCAAATAAAATTTTAGGAAAAGTTGCTTCTGCTATTGCCATAACATATCCTGAAACAGTAGAACACTTTCCCAGAGAAAAGGTGTATCTTACAGGAACTCCAATAAGAAAAAGAATTTTAGAGGGAGATAGAGAAAAGGCAAAAGAACTGTTTAATCTTGAAGAAGGCAGAATTACAGTACTTGTATTTGGAGGCAGTCTTGGTGCAAGAAGAATCAACAAGGCTATGACAGATGCTCTATCATATTTACTTCCTTTAAAGAATAGTATCCAGATAATTCATCAGACAGGTGAGGCTGATTATAACTGGGTTTTAGCTGAGTACAGAAATTTATCATTTAAAACAACTGTTATACCTTTTATATATGATATGCCAGAGGCTTATTCATGGGCAGATTTAATCATATGCAGGGCAGGAGCCTCCACTGTGGCAGAGATTACAGCTCTGGGTAAAGCATCAATTCTTGTTCCGTATCCATACGCAGCATATAATCATCAGGAAATGAATGCCAGAAGACTTCTAAGCCGTGGTGCATGTGAATTGATTCTTGACAGAGAAATAAATGGAGAGATTCTTGCAAAAAAAATAAACAGAATTTTAAATAATCCTGAAATCAGAAGAGAAATGGAAATGGTGTCTCGTGCTTTTGGAAAATCCAATGCAGGAGAAAAAATAATAGAAATTGCAGAAAGTTTGCTGAGGAGGAAACAGTAGATGTATCAGTACAAGAAAATTCATTTTGTCGGCATTGGTGGAATTGGAATGAGTGGTATTGCAGAAGTTCTTTACAATATGGGTTACACAGTAACAGGTTCTGACATAAAAGAGTCTGAAACTGTAAAAAGACTTAAGAGTTTTGGAATAAAGGTATTTATAGGACATAGCAGAGATAATATTGATAATACAGATGTTGTGGTTTATTCTTCTGCAGTAAAACAAGATAATCCCGAACTCATTAAAGCAAAATCACTCGGAATTCCAGTTATACCAAGGGCTGAAATGCTTGCCGAGCTTTGCAGACTTAAATATTCTATTTTAGTTGCCGGTGCGCATGGGAAAACAACCACCACTTCCTTGATTGCCACAGTTTTAACTGATGCTGGATTTGATCCAACGATAGTTATTGGTGGAAAGCTCAAATCAATTGGAACAAACGCTAAATTGGGCCAGGGCGAGTTTCTTGTTGCAGAAGCTGATGAGAGTGATGGAAGTTTTCTCAAACTAACCCCTGCTGTTGCAGTTATCACAAATATTGACAGGGAACATCTTGATTATTTCAAAACTTTAAGAAAAATCAAGAAAGCGTTTCTTGAGTTTGGAAATAAAGTTCCATTTTACGGTGTTTCAATTCTTTGCAGAGAATGCAGACATGTAAGGGATTTGATTCCTCATTTAACCAGAAGGTATGTAACTTATGGTTTTGATGGAAGTTCTGATTTTCGTGCGGGAAATATTGAGTATTCGTCACCCAAAGTATCTTTTGAGGCTTTCTACAGAGGAAAATCTCTTGGAAGGTTCGCCATTACTGTTCCGGGTAAACACAATGTTTTAAATGCTCTTGCAACAATAGCTGCTGCAAAAGAACTTTCAATTCCACTTGAAAGGGTGAAAGAATCTCTTGAAAATTTCACAGGAATAGGCAGAAGGTTCGAGTTCAAGGGTGAAAAAAGAGGTATAAAATTTTACGATGACTACGGACATCATCCAACAGAAATAAAGGCAGTGTTAAAAACCGCAGTGTGGCTTAAACCTCAAAGACTCTGTGTGATTTTTCAGCCACATAGATATACCAGAACAAGGGATTTGATGGAACAGTTTATTCATGTTTTTAAGAAAACCTTGAGGAAAAAAGATTGTTTATTTCTTATGGATATATACCCTGCAGGTGAGCCTCCAATTGAGAAAGTAAGTGGAGAAGTATTATATGAAAAGCTGAAAAATGCCGGTGTTAATGTAATATTTAATCCTGATAAAGAGAAAATAAAAGATGATATTTTGGGAGAGTTAAAACAAGGAGATGTTGTTTTTACAGTTGGAGCAGGAGACGTTTATAAAATTGGAGAATCCTTAATAGAAAGCTTATGAAAAATATTGAAAAATTTTGCAGAGAAAAGGCAATTAAATATAAAAAAAACGAACTTCTTGCTCATTATACAACTTTAAGGATAGGAGGCAGAGCAGAGTTGGTTACATTTCCAGAGGAAGATAATGTTTTAGAATTAGTTGAAGTAATAAAAAATGAAGGACTGCCATATTATGTTATCGGTGCAGGAAGCAACTTACTTATAAGAGATGAAGGATTTAAGGGTGTAATAATTAACACAAGGAAAATGAATAAAATCTCTAGTTATGAGGATAACTGTTACTATGTTTCTTCTGGAGTGATGCTTTCAGGCTTTCTTAGTTTTATGGCGGAAAAGAAACTTTCAGGTATGGAAGGACTTGCTGGAATACCTGGAACTATCGGTGGTGCTGTAAAAGGAAATGCGGGATCATTCGGATATGAGATAAAGGACTGTATTGATGAAGTTGAAGTTATAACAGATAAGATGGAAATCAGAGTTCTAAAAAAACAGGATATTACTTTCCAGTATCGCAGTTCAGGATTACCCGAGAGCTGGATTATAAGAAAAGCCAGATTAAGACTGAAAGAGGATGTGGATAATCAGGTAGTTGGAAGGATGAAAGAGTTTCTTGAAAAAAAGAGAAACACTCAACCCTTAAAAGAACGTTCTGCTGGATGTGTGTTTAAAAATCCTAAAGAACAATCAGCAGGCTATTTAATAGAAAATGCAGGACTTAAAGGTTACAAAACAGGTGATATAATGGTAAGCTTGCTTCATGCCAATTATTTCATAAATCTGGGAAGGGGTAGGGCGTCTGATTTTTTAAGGCTTGTTGATATAGTTAAGGATAAGGTTTTGAAGATTTCTGGCATTGAACTTGAGCTTGAAATAAAGATACTGTGAGGGAGATTTAAATATGAAGGTAGGAGTGATAGCAGGAGGCATTTCATCAGAGAGAGAGGTTTCTCTAAGAAGTGGCCATGCTGTATTTAATGCTCTTGTAGAGCTTGGATATAATACTGTATTCATAGATGCAGATGAGGATCTCTGCAAAGAGATAAAAAAAGAAAAGATTGATGTGGCTTTCCTGGTTCTTCATGGAGGATGGGGAGAAAATGGAGCAGTTCAGGGAATGCTCGAGGTTATGGGAATTCCTTACACGGGTTCGGGTGTTCTTGCTTCAGCTCTGGCGATGGACAAGGAAGCAACAAAAAAAGTTTTTCTCTATCATAGCATACCTGTTCCACCATTTGTGGTTGTTCATAGAGATGATTATCCGGAGCCTCCTTTTATGCCATGCGTTGTAAAGCCTTCTCGTGAAGGTTCTTCTGTTGGAGTAACTATTGTGAGGAATGATAATGAGTTTAGGGCTGCTCTTGATGAAGCTTTCAGATATGGAGAAAGAATAATTATAGAAAAGTTTATTGAAGGGAAAGAGATACATATTGGAGTTCTTGGAGATAAGGTTTTAGGAGGGGTTGAGATAAGGCCAAAGAAAGGCTTTTACAGTTATGAAGCAAAATATACTAGAGGTCTGACTGATTACATACTTCCTCCCGAGATCGATAATACATTATATGAAAAGTTGAAAGATCTCGGCTTAAATGCTCACAGAGCTCTTGGATGTAAAGGAGGCACAAGGATTGATATGATTGTTGACAGCTCTGGCAATGGATATGTGCTTGAGGTTAATACTATTCCCGGAATGACAGAAACATCGCTTTTACCAAAAATTGCTTCTCTGTGTGGATATGATTTTAAAACTCTGGTACAGGAGATTTTAAAACTGGCAGTGAAAGATGATAAAAAATAAAAAATTGATAATTTTAATAATATGTTTTGCATCTGTAACAGTTTTAAGTTTTTTAGTTTTTAAGGGTATTACAATAAGGAATATCGTTGTTGTTGGTAATAAAAATCTTTCGCAGCGGGAAATCAGATCAATTTTAGGTATAAGAGAGGGGCATTCTATAATCTATCCATCATCTAAAACAATTTATGAAAGGCTTAAAAAAACACCATGGATAAAGGATGCAATCATAAGAAAAGATTTAAACGGAACTCTAACAATTTACATAAAAGAGACAACCCCAGTTGCCATTGCCATGTTAAATGGACGATATTATTTAGTTGATTATGAGGCTCAGGTTCTGGAAGATTTTACAGATAAAATCCAGAACTCAGCCATTTTTTTGCCTGTTATAAAACATATTGATCCATTTAAAAATACAGAAACCTTTCATGAAGCTGTGAACCTTCTTAATTTCATTAATTATAAGGGGTTGGTAAAGGCAGATGATGAGGTCATAATAACAGGTGACGATCCTGATAGCCTGACTCTTTATATAAATGATTTTCCTATTATAGTGGGTAAAGGAGATTTTGAAAAAAAATTTGCAAAGTACTTTGTTGTTAATGCCGAGATTCAGAAAAGGGGTTTGCATGTGCAATACATTGATTTAAGATTTCCTGATAGAGTAGTAGTAAAACCAGTAGAATAGAGGATTTTAATATGAATGAAATTGTAGTAATTGATATTGGAACAACAAAGATATCATTTGCAACGGGAAAAGTTGAAGATGGAAAGTTAGAAGTTGATTTTTTGAAGAGTTATCCTTCTGCCGGGTTAAAAAGAGGGAAAATCATTGATATGGAAGCGTTAATATCCTCTATTAAAAGGTCCTTACAGGATATTGAAACTACTACAGGAATTAGAGTAAAAAGAGCTTTTGTCTGTTCATCAGGAACAGATTTAGAAGTTATAAACAGCAATGGAACTGTAAGAGTGAAGAAAAAAGAGGTAACAGCTGAAGATGTTGATCTGGCTATCGAAGCAGCTACAGCAATGCAGATTTCTTCTGATAAACAGGCTGTACATATTTTGCCAGTTGAATTTATTGTTGATGGAATAAATGGCATAAGAGATCCTGTTGGGATGAAAGCATTGAGACTTGAAGTAAAAGTGTATATCATAACAGCTTCATCGTCTCATATTCAGAATATTGTTACTTGCTGTAATAAAGCAGGCATTGATGTTGAAGAAGTTGTTCTTCAGAGTGTGGCTTCTTCTGAGGCTGTGCTTACAGAACACGACAGAGAAATGGGAACACTGGCTGTTGATATTGGTGGCGGTAGTATGGACATAGCCATATTTTATGATGGATATTTAAGGCATATTTCAACATATAGCATCGGTGGTAATCACATTACAAATGATCTTGCCATAGGATTAAAGATTCCATTTCATGAGGCAGAACGAATAAAAACTCAACTGGGCGGAGCTCTTCCTGATATTAATTTTGGCAGTGTTAAATTTAAAGAAAACGATAAAGCGATAGAGATTGTTGGACTGGATAAGCATCCTATCAAAATTCCATTGAGTGTGATAAAAGAAATAGTCTATGCAAGATGCGAGGAAATACTTGAGATTCTGAAAAAAGAGCTCAATTCCGTTCCTCAGGAGATTTCTTTATCTTCAGCGGTTTTTACGGGTGGAACAGCATTGATGCATGGTTTTATATCACTGGCTGAAGGATTTTTATCAATGCCTGCAAGAATAGGGAAGCCTGATACTGGAATAATGGCAGTTTGTTCTGAACTTGGACTGGAAGAGAGTATTATGGATAGAAGTGATGAACTTGAAGGAATTTTCAGTCCTGAATTTTCTTCAACCATAGGAACTCTTATTTATGCGATTAAAACAGCGGGCTTTCAGGAATCAGATTCAGGCTTTGAAAAAATGTTCAATAAAATCTCAACATGGATAAAGGGATTGAATCCATTTAAATTGTTATGAATATTATGGAACCCGAGGAATATATTGAAAGATTGTATAAATTTTTAAAAAGGAGGAAAGGCTATGTTTGAAATTGAGGAGGTAGAAAGACCTATAGCAAAAATTAAAGTTATAGGTGTTGGTGGTGCAGGAACAAACGCTGTAAATACAATGATTTCTTCAGGAATATATGGTGTGGAGTTCATAGCTGTTAATACAGATATTCAACATCTTGATATATCGTTGGCTCCTGTTAAAGTGCAGATTGGCAAGGAGCTTACAAAAGGTCTCGGAGCTGGTTCAGAACCGGAGCTTGGAAAGAAATCAGCCATTGAGGATAAAGACACACTTATCTCGTGTATAGAGGGATCTGATTTAGTTTTTATAACTGCTGGAATGGGTGGAGGCACTGGAACCGGTGCTGCACCTGTGATTGCTTCTTTAGCAAAAGAGCTTGGTATACTCACAGTTGCTGTTGTTACAAAGCCGTTTTATTTTGAGGGCAAAAAGAGACTGCACAATGCTGTTGTTGGGATAAAGGAGCTAAAAAAATATGTTGACACAATTATTATAATTCCAAATGACAGAATTCATATGGTTGTTGAAAAAGGTACTCCTCTTGTAAAATCATTTGCAATTGCCAATGATATTTTAAGACAGGCTGTGCAGGGAATCTCTGACCTTATCCTCAGTCCTGGATTTATTAACAGAGACTTTGCAGATGTTAAAACTGTTATTCAAAATTCAGGAAAAGCTGTTATAGGTCTTGGAACATGCATAAAGGACGAAGGAGCCATTGAAGCAGCCCGCAGAGCAATCAATAATCCTTTACTTGAAGAAACATCAATTGAAGGTGCCAGGAGAATTCTTATTAATATTACAGGTGGTTTTGACCTCACACTTGACGAAGTTCAGGAAATTGCTGGAGCAGTATTTGATGTTGCCCATGAAGATGCAAATATAATATTTGGAACAGTTATAAAATCAGAGATACAAAACGAAATATATGTTACAGTTATTGCAACAGGCTTTGAAGATAAGGCTGAAGAAATACAGTTAAGTTCAACTGAGAAGTGGATGCCTAAAAATAACCATATTTCTTTGAAAGAGACAAAGAGAATCATCGCAAAAGATATCAAGTCTTTTTCCTTATTCCATCACTCTGAGCCAGTTTCTAATTCTTCTGTAAATCAGGCATCAAATACTAGTAATCACCCAGATTCAGAAATTATTCCAGCTCCTGATCAAGCAGTGGATGAAAATACTGATGCCAGATCAGCCTTTATTGAAGAAAATCCAAAAATACAAAAGGATGACTCTGAAGAGCCTGTGAGAGTTCTTCAGGAGCCTTCAAAGGAAATACCTCCTGAGATTGATGATGAAATGGATATTCCTGCTTATTTGAGAAAAAAGCATCGAATGGTTGATGAGAAAAATAGTTGAAAGGATTGATTCTCTTTTAAAAAAGGAACATGGCACTGTTTTTAAAGAACATGGTGGCAGGATAAAACTATGTCTTGTATATCCAAATATATATCACACAGGAATATCAAATCTTGGATTTCAAACCGTTTACAGACTTTTCAATCAAAGAAGGGATGTTGTCTGTGAAAGAGCTTTTCTGCCTTCAATAGATGATATTGATGAGTATAAGAATGGTTATCCACTGATTTCCTTTGAGTCAAAAACGCCTCTTTATAATTTTGATATCTTAGCATTCAGCCTCTGTTTTGAAAATGATTATCCAGCTATTCTTCAAATCCTTGAACTCGGTAAAATTCCTTTTTATAGTTTTCAGAGAGAGTCCTCTCATCCACTAATTATTGCAGGAGGAGTTCTGTGTTTTTCTAATCCTGAACCTGTAGCTCAAATTTTTGATGTTATATTTACTGGAGAAGCAGAAGAACTCATTGATAGATTTATTGAGGTGTACAGACTTACTAAAGATTCATCATATGAGAAGGATTTTAAGCAAAGTTTTAAAAGGGAAATCTTAAAATCTGATGGCTTTTATGTTCCTGAAGCATACAGTGAAATATATAGTTCAACAGGAAAACTCACAGGCAGACAATCAATATGGGAAAATGTTCCAGAGAAGATAAAAAGGGTTTATTGTAAGGATATTTCTGATAGATTCAGTTATTCTCAGATTGTAACTTCAGAAGCTGTATTTTCAGATATGTTTCTGATCGAAACCATGAGAGGATGCCCTTTCAGATGTAGATTCTGCCTTGTAGGACATATTTACAGCCCTGTTAGGAAAGCTTCTATTCTAAAAATAAATGAAAAAATTTATGAAATACAGAAAGTTAACCCTTCGAGAGTAGGAATAATAGCTCCATCTATTACAGCCTACAGTGAGTTAAAAGAGTTATTAAAAATTCCTGATATTGAGCTCTCATTCACTTCTTTGAGGGCGGATAAAACCACTATTGATCTTTTAAAAACTCTTGCACGCTCTAGGACTCTAACACTAGCTCCTGAAACCGGCTCTGAAAGACTGAGAAGGGTAATTAAAAAGGGAGTAAATGAGGATGATTTATTGCTTATAGCTCGCAAGCTTTCAGAAACAGAGCTTGAAAATCTCAAACTCTATTTCATGATAGGGCTACCATTTGAAAAAGATGAAGATATTGATGAAATAGTAAAACTTGTTAAAAAAATTCGCAATGTATTTAATCGTAGAATAACAGTAAGTGTTAGTATATTTGTTCCAAAGCCGTTTACACCATTTCAATGGCATAGAATGGAAGAATATGAGACAGTAAACGAAAGACTGAAAAAATTAAAAAAGGATACACTTCAGATTAAGGGATTCAAGCTTTTTCATGAAGTTCCTAAATACTCTTACATGCAGGGTTATTTTGCAAGGGCTGACAGAAGCGCTATCTCTGTTATTGAAAGAGTTTCAAAGGGTGAAAATTTTAAAAAGATCTTTGATGAAGTGAAGAACAGTTTCTATGAAATTAAATCATATGAAGACTTTCTTCCATGGGATTTTATTGAACATGAAAGATTAACCAATGAGATTCTCTGGAAGGACTATGAAATGGCTAAGTGCGAAGCCTATTAAATTGATAACATTTGAATAAATCAGGTGCTTTTTCGTCTCCGGATAACATTTTGGCTCTGAATCTGCAACCACCTCTGCATTCGTTAATGAATTGACAGTTTATTTTCGTACATTCAAGCTCTTTAAGAAAAATCTGCTTTTTTCTTTTCCAGAGATTTTCTAGTCCTTCATTAATATCTCCTATAGGGCTTTCTTCATAAAAGGAACAAAACGCTGCTTTTCCTGTTGCAAGCACGCTTAGAAGATGTGTGCCGCATCCATATCCCTCTTTTCTTGGATGGTCTTCAGGAGTAAATCCGTATCTGTTCATGATTGTTGCAGCTTCTTTGGGTGAAACCCATAATTCTTTATTTAATCTTAAATTTCCCGAGATTGTGAGAGCATCAACAGTCCATGATTTGATGTTAAAAGTTTTAAGAATGTTTTCAAGCTCGTCAAACTCCTGAAGATTTCCTCTGTGAATTACTGTGGCCACTGATACATCGAATCCGCAATCAATAGCTTTTTTTAATGCGGTTATAGCCCTATCAAATGTATTTTTTCCTCTTAATATTTCATGTCCCTTTTTAGCTCCATCGATGCTTATTTGAATCTCTTCAACATTAAGTTTTTTCAATATTTCATCATTTAGAATAACTCCATTAGTAAAGAGTATTTTCCTTAAAGCCAGGTCTTTTACAAACTCATTGACTTTTCTAAAGTCTGGATGTAGCAGAGGCTCTCCTCCTGTGATTAGTACTCTGAGACCCTGCATTTCCTGAAATTCATTTAAAACTGTCACAATCTGTTCAAAGGTAAGGTCAACAGACCTGGTTTCTCCAACAAAACAATGCTTGCATTTAAGGTTACATCGTTTTGTAATCTGTAGTTCAAGATATCTGAGTGATGGAATAGGTGATTGTCTTAGAGGTGTTTTTATTCTTTTAACTGGTTTTTCAGTAAGGATTCCTTCATTTATACAGTATGCAAGAAGTTCTTTATCTATCTGGACGGGCTTTTCATCTTGTTCTATTTTTTTTAATATCTGGAAAGCTTTCTCATCAAGACAGTAAAGTTCATCAGTTTTTATGTTATATAATGATTGGAATTCTATGAGTTTCAGAAAAAAGTTTTTGTTTAAATGGTATTCAGCCGAGTTCATAGATGGAGAGTCTTTCTGGAACATGACAGGTTAAACCATATTTTTCTTCGATGGATTGTTTGAAACTTTCAATAACTTCTTGTTCACCATGTATTAGAAAAATTTCAGGCTTTGTTTTTACTGCTTCAAGCCATTTAAGAAGCTCATTTCTGTCAGCATGTGCGGAAAAGCCTCCAATTGTATAAATTCTAGCCCTAACAGGAAGTCTCTTGCCAAAAATTGAAATTTCCTTTTCTCCATCAACAATTTTTCTTCCCAATGTTCCTTTTGCCTGAAATCCTACAAATACAATGCTGCATTCTTCTCTATTAATATTATGGGAAAGATGATATGCAACCCTTCCACCCTGACACATTCCACTTCCAGCTATAATAATTGCATGTGATTTTATTCCATTAAGTTTTTTTGATTCTTCCACACTTTTTGTAAAATGAAATCTTATCGATCTTCGTTTGGGATTCCTCATCTCTCTTAATGCTTCGTCATCAAAAAGTTCTGGATGAGAAATATATATTTTTGTTGCTTCCTCTGCAAGAGGACTGTCAAGGTAAACATCCATTGGTTCTAGAAGTCCTTGTTTTGCTGAACGATTGAGGATGTAAAGCAGGTCCTGTGTTCTTCCAATAGCAAAGGACGGTATAATAACATTACCACCTTTTTTAAATGTATCTTTAATTGCCTGAATAAGTTCAGTAATGCTTTCCTGAAGACTCTTATGGAGCCTGTTTCCATAGGTTGATTCAAGGACAATATAGTTTGCTTCAGCAGGAGGTTCAGGATCTCTCAAAATCGGGTATCCTGTTCTTCCGATATCTCCTGAAAATATGATTTTTTTACTGTTAACTGTTATTTCGACTGTCGCTGCTCCAAGAATATGTCCTGCATCAAAAAATTTTATTCTGATCCCCTTGAAATTAAATTCATTATGATATGGCAGAGTTGATGTCTGTCTTAATGCTTTGTAAACGTGTTCTTCGTCGTAAAGAATTTGTTTATGATTTTCGTTTTTCTGAACCTTCAATGCATCAAAAAGCATTATTTCAAGCAGATCTCTGGTGGCTGGAGTGGTTAAAATTTTACATCTTAACCCTTCCTTGATAAGCTTTGGAATCAGAGCAGAATGATCCAGATGAGCGTGTGTAAGGAGAACGAGGTTTAATTTTTTTGGATTAAAAGGAAATGGCTCATAGTTAAGGTACTCTTTATCGTATTCTTGAAAAAATCCACAGTCAACCAAAATTTGATGACCATCTGCTTCAAGCAGGAAACATGAACCAGTAACAGTTTTGGTTGCTCCGAAAAAATGAATTTTCATTAGAGAATAATAACATAAATTGGCTATAATAAACCATGATATACCTTGACTACAATGCAACAACTCCATTGGATCCGCGGGTAAGAGAGGAAATTATTAAGGCATTTGATGAATTTGGTAATCCTTCAAGTATTCATGCCTTTGGGAAAAAAGCAAAAGAGATAATTGAACTTTCAAGGCTGAAAGTGGCAAAACTTATTCAGGCAAATCCTGAGGAGATTATTTTTACATCTGGTGGTACAGAATCAAACAATCTTGCAATTTTTGGTAGAGCACTCTGTTACAGTTCAGGACACATAATAACATCCTGCATTGAACATCCTTCAGTTCTGAATCCATGCAGACAGCTTGAGCGTATGGGATATAATGTTACATTTCTGCCAGTAAGTCAAAAAGGCATCGTAGATCCTGATGATGTTAAAAAAGCATTGAAAAAAGATACAATCCTCGTTAGTATTATGCATGCAAATAATGAAACCGGTGTGATCCAGCCAATTAGAGAGATTGGAGAAATACTGTTGGAAGAAGAAATCCCTTTTCATACAGATTGTGCTCAGAGCATTGGAAAAATCCCTGTTTCAGTTCAGGCTCTTCCTGTTACAATGCTTACAATTGCAGGACATAAATTTTATGCTTCAAAGGGAGTTGGAGCACTTTATCTTAAAAAAGATTTTTTTATAAAACCATTACTTATAGGTGCATCCCATGAAAAAGGTTTAAGACCCGGTACAGAAAATACCTCATATATTGCTGGATTGGGGAAAGCATGTGAGATAGTGTCTGAAGAATTTAGTGATACAGTTGAACACCTTCAGCATGTGACAGAATCGTTGCTTCACGGACTTCTTGATATTTCAGAAATTAAGCTCAACTCTGAAGGAGTTTTTCGACTTCCAAATACTATAAATATTTCAATTAAAGGCATATATGCCGATGAGTTTGTTGAAAGACTGGCTTATAAAGTTGCCATTTCAGCAGGTTCAGCCTGTCATGCGGGAATAAGAAGAGCGAGCGATGTTTTAGTTGCAATGGGATTGTCTGAAGATGAAGCTTTATCATCAGTAAGAATCTCAACAGGAAAGTTTACTACAGAAGATGAGATTATACAGGCTCAGGAGATAATAAAAAATGAGATCAACAAGATTATAAAATTTTCCTGAAAAAAATTGATGATATAAAAATTGTTGAATTTTTAATTTAAATTAAAAATTTAATAGTTCTGGAGACCGTTCAAAGTTTTGTGTCAGTCTGGTAATATAAAACAAATGTATGGAGGACTGACATGAAAGAGCAAGTATTTGATTTCAAGAAAGCATTAGAAGATTTAAAGGAAGAGTAAACCCTTATCAGGCAAAGATGGTATTTTAACGCCACTAATAAAGAAGCTAACAGAGGCGGCATTAGAAGCTGAATTAGATTATCATTTAAACAGAGATACAGGAAACAACAGAAGGAATGGCAAGAGCAGTAAGATGATGAAATCCACCACAGGATTATTTGAGCTAAAAGTGCCAAGGGAAAGAAATGGTAGTTTTGAACCCCAGTTTGTTAAGAAGTACCAGAATACATTAACTTCCTGGAGAAATAATTGGAATAATCTCAGTCATTATTTTAAATACACATCTGAAATCAGAAAGATAATGTATACAACAAATATAATAGAAGCTGTGCACAGACAGTTCAGAAAATTAACCAAGACCAAAGGAGCATTTTCAAATGAAGATAGTCTGTTAAAGTTACTGTACATGGGGATTCAGAATGCCCAGAAGAAATTGACACAGCCAATTTCAAACTGGGGGCTTATTTTATTTCAATTATCAATATGTTTTGAGGGCAGACTTGGAGGGGCATAAAACTATGATAATATTTATCAGTAGATATAACCTGATACAAAACTTTGAACACTCCCGACTATTTCATAACGTTATTCATGTTGGAATTCATTTTATTTATTCTGACAATTTAACTACCTCGCCGAGAAGTCCCCTTCCGTGAGGGAGGGGATGAAAGGCGATTTTTCCCTTGAATGTTTTTCTTGCATCGACTGGACAGGTAACACTTGAGGACTTGAAACGCTATATTGAAAGCCAAAACCTATAAATATCGTCTTTACCCTACAAAGAAGCAAGTCCAAAAACTTGAATGGACTTTGGATATGTGCCGTATCCTCCACAACTCCTGTCTTTTGGATAGAAGAAATCATTACGAGCAGACTGGCAAAGGACTTTCCCGGATCAAACAGCAGGAAATCCTTAAATCCGATAAACAAATTGTTGAATCCCTAAAGCAGATACATTCTCAAGTCCTTCAAGATGTTCTTTTTAGAGTAGATAGAGCATTTCAAGGATTCTTTCGAAGGATTAAAGAGAAAAACGATAAAGCTGGGTATCCGAGATT